>DASTZT010000018.1:0-10656 GCA_035764225.1 Ktedonobacteraceae bacterium | reverse complement strand
CTGGACTTGCTGCATCGTTTGCAGGAGTCGCTCAACGAGTTGAAGCCGATCAGCCAGCTTGAGATGTCCTCTCAGGAACAGGCTATCGTTAAAGAGCTTTTCCTGCTCACGATGAAGCCGCGCATGTATATATTGAATGTGAGCGAGGATGCTCTGGGAGCGGCTAACGAACTGCTGGCCCGGATCGCGGCAGGAGAGGATGTGCAGGTCGGAACGTTGGAAGGTGAGCTGCAAGGCATTGCCACGCTGTCGAAACGTGGCAGAGCTGAGGGGGCTGAAGTAGTGGCGGTTTCGGCGCGTCTGGAAGCTGAGCTGGCCGAACTATCCGATGAGGATGTGCGGGAATATCTGGAATCGCTTGGCCTACCCAAACTGGGCGCTGATCGCGTGATCCAGGTCGGCTATCGTCTGCTGAACTTGATTACCTTCCTGACCGCTGGTGAGGATGAGGTGCGGGCCTGGACGGTAACAAAGGGGGCAAAAGCGCCGGAGGCGGCAGGCAAAATCCACTCGGATATCGAACGTGGCTTTATTCGCGCTGAAGTGACGCGCTTCGATGATTTTATGGCCTGTGGCTCCTTTGCCGTGGCCACCAAAAAGGGCTTGCAACGCCTGGAGGGTAAAGAGTATGTGATCCAGGATGGCGATATTGCTCACTTCCGCTTTAATGTTGGCAAATAACTTTTCAGGGCTTCATATTAAAGAAGCCCTGAAGCAGCACTTTCCCTGTGTGCGTTGCTCATGGAGGTTTTTAGCATATGGCTCTCTTTCTCACTGTTATCGGCCCGCAGCGTACGATTGATCTCGAAATTGTCGCGGACAGGCCGATCCGCGAACTGCTTCCCATGCTGATCGAGATCCAGCTTGGCACGCCAGCCATCAATCCACAGGCTGAGCTGGAACAGTGGCGTTTAGAACTGCCTGACCGGACGCACCTGCCCGCAAGCCTCTCCCTCAATGAATGTAGTATTCTGGATGGCGCGACCCTCAGACTCCACAAAATCGATCCAAACGAGGACGAAGAGGCGCAGAAATTGTTGCCCAATATTGCCCCTAGTAAAGAGAGTGGCGGTATTGGCATCAAATGGCGTCGAGAAGAGCTATGGTCTAACGAATAAGGATCAAAAGTACATCACACAGTAAAGCGATGAGAAACAGAGGCCGCTATTATAATGAGATATAGGTAAAGCAGCAATATAAAGGGCTTTTCTTGACAAAAGAATAGTTTATGTCCTATGATAAAACAGATGCATATACTTGATGGCCTTTTCATCCTGGTTGGTTTTATATTCCTGGCCCCTGAACGTTTTATTACTTATACGAGCAGTGGCGAACAATAAGCATCAAATGCTGTTAATCACATTGAGAACTACGTCTCTAGCACAATAGTAGGGTATTTGTGCTACCTTAAACAACAAAGAGCCGTTTTTTAAAGCAAGGGCACTTTGTGGTCAAAAACTCTTGTATAGCGCCTCTTTTATCTTTTCCAGGCTAACAAGAGCTATCTATTACTTCTGATCAAAAACGCTCGACAGATCTACCGGTTCTCTTTGTGTGCCGCTGCCACTCAACCAGCAATGCCTGAAGCTGGTCTTTATAAGGAGTGAACTATTGGCACGTATTCTCTTTATCTCTCCCTATTATCCTCCTGAGCGGGGTGCTGCGGCAGTATGTGTGAGCGAGAATGCGATTCGCCTGGCGAAGCGAGGACACGAGGTTACTGTTCTGACGACGATGCCGAACTATCCAACTGGTATTGTCTCTCCAGAGTATCGTGGGCATAGAATTTTGCATGAGACCCTTGAAGGCGTGTATGTGGTTCGCGTCTGGAGCTATGCCAGCCCAAATAAAGGGTTCTGGCGGCGTATCCTTGCCCATACCTCCTTTGGGTTTATGGCCCCACTGCTGGGAGCAGGCGAGGTTGGTCAGCCCGATATCATCATTGTCCAGTCGCCGCCACTTTTTGATGCGGTTGCGGTTCGTCTGCTCTCCTGGTTAAAGCATTGTCCTTATATATTCATGGTTTCCGATCTATGGCCTGCATCAGCCGTACAACTGGGAGCATTGCGTAATCGGCTCTTGATTCGTTTATCGGAGTGGCTGGAGTGGTCAACGTATCAGCATGCTTGCAAGGTCTGGGTGGTGACCGAAGGAATCTGGAAAAATCTGCGTCAACGTGGACTGTCAGCAGAACGGATGTTTCTTGTCACCAATGGCGTCGATACGGAGAAGTTTCGGCCATTGCCACAGCAACAGGCTCGAACAGAACTGGGCTGGGATGATCGTTTTACCGCCATTTACGCGGGAACGCATGGGCTTTCGCATGGCCTGATGACGGTCCTGGCGGCGGCGGAGCAATTGCTTAACAAAAGTGATATTCGTTTTGTGCTCGTTGGAGATGGAGCCGAAAAAGCAAAATTAGTTGCCGAGGCCGAGCGGCGTCACCTCACCAACGTCACGTTTCTTGATCCGCAGCCGCATGAGCGCATTCCGACCTTGCTGGCAGCTGCCAACGTCTGCCTGGTGCATGTACGCAATATTCCGCTCTTTACCGGGATGTTGCCAATAAAAATGTACGAAGCGATGGCCTGTGCTCGTCCCATCCTGCTCGCGGTGGATGGCGAGGCGCGCCAGCTCGTTACGGAAGAATTCGGAGCGGCCATCTATGTAGAACCCGAAAATACCGCCGCTCTGGTATCTGCTATTCTCTCAATGCAGGAGCAACCTGAGCTTGCTCAGGCACTGGGGCAACGGGGGCGTGCCCTGGTGCGAGCGCGTTTTGATTATGATCTGCTGGTCGCTGCATTGGACGAACAGATCACCTCGCTATTGAAAAAGGATCAAGCCGTCGAGGACGCCGAGCCTGATAAGGCTATCAGTACATCGGTGGAAGCCAGATAAATTGATCCATTTTTCTCTGGCGTGCAGATTTTTGAGAAGGGAAACAAGACGTGCAACACGATCTTGAGCATAGAGTGCCACTGTTGCCCCAGAAAAAGTTCTATAAGCTTAAATCGACCGGTGGGGACTCGCTCTGTTACCTTATATGGCATAAAACGATTGATCTTGTTTTTGCATTATGTGCCATGATAGTGCTATTACTCGTTTTACCATGTGTCGCGCTCTTGATTTACATCGATTCGCCCGGTCCAATTTTCTATATGCAGGAGCGCCTGGGCTTTCAGGGCAAAAAATTCTCGATTATCAAGTTTCGTTCTATGGTAATAGATGCGGAGGTAGCCGGGTGTGCCGTCTGGGCGGCTGAATACGATAGCCGTGTGACGCGCTTCGGGCGTGTGATGCGCCGCCTGCACCTGGATGAATTGCCGCAAGTGTTTAATATCCTGCGCGGAGAAATGAGCCTGATCGGGCCGCGCCCTGAGCGAGAAGAGTTTGTCATTGAGCTGGAAAAAACGATCCCGGAGTATCGCACCCGCCTGACCGTCAAGCCCGGCCTGACCGGTTGGGCGCAGGTCAAATATCGTTATGCTCGCACGGAACAGGAGGCGCTCGCCAAAGTACATTACGATCTCTACTATATTGAGCATCGCTCCATCAAACTCGATATCGTGATTATCTTGAAGACTGTGCTTGAGGTATTGCTCTGTCATGGAACCTAAAGAGAATCTTTCCACCATACATGATACACCCACCGAGCCTGTGGAAGCTGTGCAATCAGCAGAAACTGCACCTCCTCAGGCTCCAGAGTTGGCGACCGCCACTTTGCCTGTAGTGAAGGAGCGGAAGCGCCGCTGGCTCAGGAAGAGCGTGGTAATAAACTCGCTCTTGCTGTGCGTACTGTTGCTGTTTGATACCGTCGTAGCCGCTTTTGGCTACAAAACCGTCCAGCATTATTACGCGGACTATCAGCAGTACTTATCGGTCGCCCGTATTGGAATACAGCATCTGCAAACGGCAGAAAAGCAGCTCGCAGCCTATCCGCAGAATCCCCTCGATAACCAGGGGGTGATACAGGCTCAGCGCGAGTTTAGCGCGGCGCAGGCGGACTTTGCGCAACTGGACAACGGCTTAAAGTCGTTGCCCAGTGTCGGTACGTCGATTCCTGTCTATGGCACGCGTTTGAACTCGGCTTTGCGGATCGTGCCGCTCGCCATTGAAGTGTCGCAGGCGGGACTAATCGGTTGCGACATCTTGAATTTACTCACCGACCGCTTTCACACCATGCTCGCGACCAAATCACAAACGCTGACCGCCGCAGATATTGATGCGGTCAGAGTCAATTTACAGCGGCTCAAGCAAATTTTCACGCTTGCGTCCGACCAGATCAACCACCTGTCGGCGGCAGATCTCCAGCTTGACCCTCGTCTGGGCAAGCTGACAGGCGCATTTCAGCAATACGCGCCGGTGCTGCTGGCTGCCTTTGATGATATTAGCACGCTTTTACCAGTCATGCCGACATTACTGGGGATTGGCAAATCGACCAATTACCTGATCGAAATTCTCGATATGTCTGAACTCAGGCCGGGGGGTGGCTTCATCGGGAACTATGGCATTCTGACAGTATTGAATGGACGGCAGGCCGCCGCCCATATTACTGATGTGGATCTGCTGGATAGGCCGTTTGAAGCTGCTGGCAACGTGATTCCTTTTCCGTCTGCCTATCGCTGGTTTGATATTGCGAATGGCAACTGGAGCCTGCGCGATGCCAACCTGGATGCCGACTTCCCAACGGTAGCTCGCTATAGCGAACAAAACTATGTGCGTGAAGGGGGCCAGACGCCTTTTGAGGGTGTGGTTGCGATTACGCCAGTGCTGATTCAAAATCTGCTCGCAGTAACCGGTCCCATCGCTGTGCCCGAATACCACGAGACGATCACGGCGCAAAACCTGACTGATCGGATTCACTTTTACCAGTTAGGCACCAATTCCGGCTCTGATACGGTTGCGGCAACTGACGGCAAATCGTCCCAGCGCAAACATTTTACCGCCGTGCTGGCCGAACATTTTCTGGCTCGCTTCCGTCAATTGCCCGCCTCCAGTATGGGCAGCGTGGTGCAGATCATCACCAAAGCTCTGCGTACCAAAGATATCCAGGTCTACTTCAACTCGCCTGTAGCGGAGAGTTTTCTGCAACGCTACCATGTCGATAGCGCCATTCAAGCTCCCAATAGCGACAGTTTATTCGTTGTCGATGCCAATATCGCGGCCAACAAAGCGAACCAGTTTATCATCAGTAAGCTAGACGATCAGGTCACGCTGGATGCGCAAGGGAATGTCCTGCATACCACAAAAATTAGCTATGCCTGGACCATACCGGGAACGGACTACGGTACCCCGACCTATCGCGATTATGTGCGCATTTATGTGCCCCCAGGCGGCGTGTTAGAGAGTCAAAGTGGTTGGGAGGCGCGGGGAACGACAAACGCTTTTGGTCGTACCGTCTGGGCAGGCTTTTTTACCTTGACATTCGGTCAGACTCGCGTGATTACCTTGCAATGGCGTGTTCCCAGGGCCGCGACAAAAGATGCCAGCGGCTGGCACTATTCTTACTTGCTGCAACATCAAGCTGGTACGCGCTGGTCCGTTGATATGCACATCCAACTGCCAACATGTGCTCAGGCAAAACATATCTCAGCGCCATTAACTCCCGCTGGTGGGCAGAGCATCGCTGCCTCAGCCTACACGCTAGACGAAGATACCACCATGAACATCGATTACACCAGCTGTTCATAGCGAAGGAACCTTTTGATCAGCAGCAAAGGTAAAAACAATGATTGAGCAAAAAATATTAGAAAAAGATGCAGCTCATCAGAAAAATGTATGGAAAGAGCGAATCGTCTTAGCGAGTCAGTTTGTGCTACAACATGATGAATTAGTGGCTGTACTGATCTTTGCCATCCACCTGTATGTAGATTGGTATCTGGGATTAGCATTTAGCGCGCAGCTCATCACTCTTGCGCTGTTACTCATCTTCTTTTTGTGCCGCTCTGAGCATCGTCCCTGGGTAAAGCCGCACGCCTTATGGTTGTGGGCCGTTTTCTTACTGCTTGCCATTTTCCCGGCAACGCGGGGCCTTAATCTACGCGATAGCATCTATTACTATGTCAACAGCCTGTTTAATGCTGTGTTGGTGTTCTGGCTGGGACTCCTGGTCGCGCAAGATCCTGCTAGTGTACGGCGTCTCTTCAAAATGCTCGCCTTTTTTGCGGCACTGCTCGCAGTTCATACGATTATTGAGGCCCGCACAGGAATTGTGCTCTTTAAAACGATACGTTACGATAACTCTCTGAATGATCTGCTGCATTTTGCGCTGGGCACAACGGGCATTTACCGCGCCGAAGCCTTCCTGCTCAACCCCGACTCGAATGGAGCTTTTTTCGCTTTTATGCTCTTACTCCCTCTGGGGCTTTTTGTTGATAGCTCGTCATGGCGTGCAAAAATGCTCTACCTGGTCGAAATTTTACTGATGGCGCTGGCCTTACTCTTCACCTATAGCACAGGAGCCTGGCTTTCCCTGGCAGCAGGAGTCATTGCCTTTATCGTCTTTGTCGGCTCAATGCGTACCGGTGTGCGGATCGCGTCGTTTTTGGGCATTGTATTGCTCATCATTGTTGTTGCTTTCCCTGCGCAGATCTACCTCCTGGCTCAGCATGCAGCAGCAGCCGATGAGTGGTCGTTGCGTCTAGGGGTATGGCAGACAGCTATCCGCGTAATCCTCGCGTTTCCGCTAACAGGCATTGGTCTGGGTCGTTACATTTATATTCTGCGCTCACAGCCGTATCGTGTACCAACTCAGATTATCCCTGTCTATCATCCGCATAACTCGTACCTGGAGATGGCAGCGCTGGGAGGGATTCCATTAGGGCTGCTCTTCATAGCTCTGCTAGGGCTGGCTTTATGGCAGGCATGGCGCAATTGGTGGCAGATAGACCGCGCGGCACGGGCATTGCTGGGCGGTGGGCTGGCATCTGTGTTGGCATTAAGTTTCTATAGCCTGAATAATGCGGGCTGGACGCTGACGCCATTATTGGCTGGCGGCTGGTTAATTCTCGGCGCGATTGCTTCACCCCTCCTTGTGCGGAAGCCCGAAGCTGCTTTGACTGCTGAAAAGCAGAATGCCACGATAGTAATAGGGGAAGAGCGTGAAGCATAAAGCAGCACCTGTGGATTATATAGGGGGCAAGGCATATGCTGCCTACCCTATTGATCTAGGAGCTTTCCAGCTTGTGGATCTGCATTCTCGCCAGACGGAAGGGGTATCCTACCGAGCTTCTGCCGGGTATCATCCCACAACTAGCGCACAACACGCCCTGGTGCAATGGAATGCTTATCTCGCGACCGGGAATGACTCTTATGCCCAGGCGTTCCTTCAGCAGGTTTACTGCCTGGTTGAGCATGAAATGCGTATTGACGAAAACGCTGGCGGCTGGCCTCTGGCTTTTCCTGCTTCCGAAGAGCCTGTTAGGGGTTCATGGCTCTCGGCGTTGACTCAGGGGCTTGGTCTCTCGGCGTTGGTGCGGGCCTATCAGCTTACCCACGATCATACGTTTCTGGAAGTCATGCGGCGCGTGGTGCGTACTTTTGAGTGCGATATTCTGGATGGCGGCGTGTGTGCGCCGTTTGAACAAGATGGCCTCTGCTTTGAAGGAATAGCCGTTTATCCAGCGACCCATGACCTTAGCGGCTTTATCTTCGGGCTGTGTGGACTCTATGACTATCGAACATTGTTTGACGATAGCTCAATTGAACAGCGTATGCAAGCAGGTCTTGCGACGTTACATGACTTATTAGAGGAGTTTGAGGCGGGTTTCTGGACCTTTAGGAATCTCCTTGAACGGCGGCTGGCATCGCCCACGCAGCTCACTTTGCATGCTCAGCTATTGGATGCTTTAGCGGCTCTTTCTAGCTGTAAACATTGCTCGGAGCTAGCTCGACGCTGGAAAGAGTATCGGCATCGGCTCGATAGTCGTATGCGTTACTGGCTTGCTAGCCAGTGGTCTGCTGTGGGACAGCCTGTGCGACGTTGGTTTCAGCATAGACCCATGCCGCTGAGTCCGCTTCACGTTTGTGTGGCCGTGCCCGCTTTCCCTGCCCCTGGAGGTATCCAGACCTTTATAGAAAAAATCGTCCAGGTAACACGAAATGATTGGCAAATAGAGTACCTGACCCAGCATCGCGGGCCTGATGGCGCAGCGTATCGTATTCGTTGCTTTGGAACCAGGAGAATGACTCCCTGGTATTTCCCTTTCATCTGGCTTTACGTTATCTCAGGTTTCAGAAAGCTAGTTTCCCTGGTTTTGCATGGTGCAGGCTATCATGTCGTCCTGGCGCAAGACGGCGTTTTTACTGGAGCTTTCACGGCGCTGGCTGCCCGGCTGACTGGTATGCGCGTTGTCTGTATCGATCATGGAGATTTGAGCCTGCTGATCGCGCGTAACCGTCAACGCTATCGTTCTGAGCGTTTACGTGAAATCATGACCAGGCCCTGGCCTATGCCTATACGTTTGACTGCCCGTCTACTACTGTCTGTATACTGGCCTTCGCGTTGGTTGCTCGCACGGATAGCTGCCAGGTTTGTCGATCATTATCTCATTCCGGGCGTGCCGCAAGATGGTGTGAATGAGATATGCAAGCAGCTTGGCATACCTCGTAGCCGCGTGACGCGCTTTGCCAATATGATCGATATCAGACAATTTACGATGCCCGATGCGGCTACGAGAGCGGAACTCCGGCGGCGGCTGGATATTGCGCCTGATGCGGTGGTGGTAGCAATTGTCTGTAGGCTTGCGGCAGAAAAAGGACTGGAAATTGCACTTGAAGCTCTTCAGCAAGCACTCGCTGCCTGCGCTGCTACTGACTTGGAGATGCGCGTCATTATTGTTGGGGATGGGCCTCTGCGTGGACAGGTGGAGCAGCATATTTCCCAATATGAACTAGATAAGATTTGTTGCATGCAGGGCGAGCTACCTATGCGGGAAGTGATTGCTATGTTAAGCATAAGCGATATTTTTCTCTATACCAGTTGGCGAGGAGCCGGTTATCCTCTGGCAATTATGGAGGCGATGGCGGCAGGATGCGCCGTGATTGCCTCAACGGAGCCGATTGCTAATGCTTGCTTATTAGATGAAGGGCGAGGCATTACTGTACCTCCAGGTGATGTTCCTCAGACGGCACGCGCCTTAGGCCGCCTTTTACAAGACCGTGAGCTTTGTCAGACAATGGGGAGGCGAGCCAGGGCCTACATTACACAGCATCATAGCCCCATCATGTTTCAACGAACGTTGCTCCGAGCTACCTATTGGTCCGCGCTGGATAGTCTTCTGTCGCCAGAAAAGAGTTTGCAGGTGAATGATGAATGCACTGTTGAATAGGAAGGAAAAAATAGGAGGCTATACGGCGGGCATTCGCGAGTTGTTGACCAGCTCTGGTGTTTATGCGCTGGCTTCATTAGCCCTCCCGCTCGTCGCGCTTGTGCTATCACCATTTCTGACCCGTACGCTCTCACGCACTGATTACGGCGTGCTAGCTGTTCTCACCACTGCTACTTCGTTATTAGCGGGTATCACGCAATTTGGCCTTAATAATGCGTTCTTTCGCGCTTATAACTATGATTATGAGTCTCAAGAAGATAAGGTAGCGGTACTCTCAACCGTCGTCATTCTGCTAGCACTTTCCTCTTTTCCGCTAGCTTTTGCGGTTGTATGGTTAGCGCCGTGGTTCGCATCTTTGCTGTTAGGTAGCTCTTCCTATAGTAATCCAGTGCGCTTGCTTGCTCTGGTCGTCTTATTGCAAAACTTGACCGTTCCGGGCTTTTCATGGCTGCGGGCTGAAAGTCGAGCGGTTTTCTATGCGGTGCTCTCAATCCTGAATCTGCTGGTAAACCTGGTGATGACAGTAATCTTTGTTGGGGTATTTCAGCTTGGGGTGAGCGGAGCACTGCTAGCAGTAGCGGTTGGCTATGGCCTGGTCGTTCTCTGCACTATGCCGCCGATCCTGGCTCGTATTAAGCTGCATTTCCGCCGTGATATTAGCTGGAATTTACTATCATTCGGCCTCCCGCTTGTGGCTAATCTAGTTTCAATCTGGGTCTTGCAACTGGCAGATCGCTTTCTGCTCAGCCGACTTGGCTCATTGGCAGAAACTGCTAGCTACACGGTTGCCTATAGTCTGGGAGGGATTCTCGGAGTGATCGTGCTTTCGCCGTTTTCCCTGGCCTGGCCCACGACGATGTTTGCTATTGCCAAAAGATCCGATGCGGTTGCTTTGTTCCGCTTGATTTTTCGCTGGTATAGTATTTTTTTGCTCTTTGCTACCTTTGGCTTGATGCTCGTCAGCGTTAGCGCTCTTTACCTGTTTTTCCCCGTTTCTTACTATGCTGCCGTGCCAGTGATTCCGATAGTTGCGCTCTCCATCATGTTCTTTGGCATTTATAACTATTTTACGCTCGGTATTTCGCTCCGGCGCAAAACCTGGCTAGCGGTTGTGTTGACGGCTCTGGCGGCGCTGGTCAACATCGGGTTGAATGTGATCCTGATACCCCTCTATGGTTCTATGGGAGCTGCTGTTGCAACCTTGATCGGCTATCTGCTGCTGGCGGTTGGTGGCTATATTGTCAATCAGCGTCTCTATCCCATTCCGTTTGAAATCGGCTTATTCTGCCTTATCTTGCTGATCGGCATTGTGCTCTATGGATGT
>DASTZT010000017.1:0-5425 GCA_035764225.1 Ktedonobacteraceae bacterium | reverse complement strand
CGCTCAATAAATTGGACGCGCTCAAGCGGGTCGGTACGAAAGGAAGCTCTTCCCCATGCAGACGGACTCCAGCGAGAAAACTGCAAAGCCCTGGCGCTAACGGCCTGACTTCACAAGGAAGCTCTTCCCCATGCAGGCGGGTCTCCAGGGAAAATTGCAAAGCCCTGGTGCTAACGGCCTGGCTTCACTATGATTGTTGGGGAGGCATGCGGGATACCTGGCTGTCCGATATGTGAGTTCTGGTTATAGATGCTATAAATGGACAACAAGCACAGCAGTATCAGAAGCAGCACAATAACTATCAATCCTATCGCAACTCTGAGAGTGAGTTTGTTTTTTCGTGGCAGAGCCGGGGATTTCGGGATGGTAGGTTCTTCCTCTACAAGCGCAGGAGTACGCAGCACGGTAGCCTCATCAGAGATATTGGGCAACTCCGTAGCCGTAAGGGCATCAGAAAAATCAGAGACTTCTGCGACGGGAGCATCCGGCATACGTAAAGGAGGAACGCTAAGCCCCCCAACAGGTCGCACCGCCGCTACCCGCACCGTCATCGCGTTCATTTCACTCTCAAACGCCGCTTGATACGCCCGGAGTAGATCGTGCGCAGATTGAAAGCGCCGCTGCGGATCTTTCTCCAATGCGCACAACATCACTTCCTCGATTGCCTGCGGAATCAAAGGATTTAAAACAGATGGGGGCGTTGGCAATTCTCGTATATGCTTCAGGCAAATTGCTACGGGAGCATTCCCGGTGAAGGGAACGCGCCCGGTCAACATCTGGTAGAGCACTATTCCCAGGGCATAGATATCGCTGCTGACGGTCGCTGGCAAATCTACCAGTTCCGGTGCCATATATTCAGGAGTTCCGATCAGATAGCCTGATTGCGTAATGCTATAATCATCCGCAATATTTTTTACCAGGCCAAAGTCAGCGAGATAAACATAGTCGGGATCACGCAATAAGATGTTTGAAGCTTTAATATCGCGGTGAATAATGCCATGATCGTGCGAAAACTGCAAAGCGTTGGCCAGTTGTTCGAGCACTTTCCCGGCCTCTTCTAGCGTCATCGGACCCTGAGCCAGACGATCTTGTAAAGTACCATGCTCAATGTATGGTGTCACCAGGTAATACAACGATTCATACTCCCCACAATCGAGCGCAGGAAGAATATGGTTATGTTTTAGCAACGCCACGGCTGCAACTTCGCGACGGCAGCGCTCATAATAGTCCCCGGCGCTCTTATGGACCACCTTGATCGCCACCATCTGACCGCTATCATTATCACGAGCAAGATAGACCTGCGCCATTCCTCCGCGCGCCAAAAGACTTTGAATCTGGTAGTGGCTAAAAGTTACCCCTTCTAATTTTTGCATCCTATACTCCCCATTTTTCACTAGCATGGTTACATATCACACGTTATTGCAGGCATTTTGATATACAGAAGGTGCAACCATATTGATGAGGATAAAGCAGTAGACGGAATACAGTTGAAACTTTTTTTGTTCTTATGAGTGTAAGAAATTGGGCGGGTTTTCAATCTTAGCTCATCATACTTGTCTCCGAACAGCCATTCATCTTTTCCATGCCATGACTATTTTCAAACAGTCATGACAAACGTTTGTGAAACGGTTTATCCATGATAACCCTTAAGATTTCGTCATAGAAAGGATAGGGCACCCTTCTACACTGCCCTCGCTAATTATGTCTATCAACAACAAGGAACTAACATCGAACACCGTCGTAGAACTCGACAGGAAAACAACGACGTTTGACCCTGCCACCTCCGCTATTGCAGATACTCAGAACGCTACTCCGGTGCTCCCATCGGATTTCGATCAACAGGGAGCGTTTTTTGGAGAAGGCATTCTTGATATTATGGAAGATGGCTTTGGTTTTCTCAGGAGAGAGCGTTACTTACCTGGCCCATTGGATGTCTATATCTCGGCTTCCCAAATCCGCCGTTTTAGACTACGTCAGGGGGATCAGGTCGCAGGTCTGGTTCGCCCATCCAAAGATCGGGAGCAGTTCGCAGGCTTGTTGCGCGTTGAGGCTGTGAACGGGCTTGATCCCGAAATAGCCAAGAACCGCCCCCACTTTGATACGCTCACTCCCGTTTTCCCCCGTGAGCTTTTCAATCTGGAAACCGTAGCCAGCAATCTCTCAGGCCGTCTGATTAATCTGGTTGCACCTATTGGGCGCGGGCAACGTGGCTTGATCGTCTCTCCCCCTAAAGCAGGCAAAACCATGCTGCTGAAATCTATCGCCAACTCTATCACCCAGAACTATCCTGATGCCCATCTTTTGATTGCGCTGATTGGCGAACGACCGGAAGAGGTCACGGATATGAAGCGTTCGGTCGATGCTGAGATCATCGGCTCAACCTTCGACGAGCCAACGTACGCTCATACGCGTCTCGCGGAGATGGTGCTGGAGCGAGCGAAACGTCTGGTGGAGGGGGGACGAGATGTGGTGATCCTGCTGGACAGCCTGACCCGTTTGAGCCGCGCCTATAACCTGGCAGTGGAACCGAGCGGTCGCAGCCTCTCCGGCGGCCTCGATCCCAGTGCCCTCATCTTGCCCAAACGCTTCTTCGGTGCTGCCCGTAACATTGACGAGGGAGGGAGCCTGACGATTATCGCGACGGTGCTGGTCGATACCGGAAGCCGTATGGATGATGTGATCTATGAAGAGTTCAAAGGCACCGGCAATATGGAACTGGTGCTCAATCGCAAGCTGGCAGAACGCCGCATCTTCCCGGCCATCGACATCACGCTTTCCGGTACACGCCGTGAAGAACTGCTCTACAATGACGCAACCTACCGCGCCATCATCACGATGCGCCGCATGTTCGCGACCTTGAGCGACCAACAGGGGTTAGAGGCTATGGAGGCTCTGCTCCAACAAATGTCTAAAACCAACAATAACACGGAATTTCTGGCGACGCTTACAAAGCGTATGGCATAATTCCCAACACTCAAGTAAGGGCCCCGGTTTTCGGACCGACGGGCCCGGCTTGTTTTTGGCCATATGCATGCTCTGGTCTCTACCCTTGCCGGACAATCGCCTCCACCAGTTGAGCATTGGAGTTCGTCTTTTCAAAGAGACGTAACACCTGTTCCGCGCCTTCACGACGGGGCAAGTCGGCCATTCTGCGCCGCACTATCGCCATCGCTTTCAGTTCCGAGGACGAGAGTAAACGCTCCTCCTGACGCGTGCTGGAAACCGTGACATCGATAGCGGGGAAAATCCGTCGGTCCGCCAGTTCGCGCGAGAGGCGGATCTCCAGGTTGCCCGTGCCCTTAAATTCTTCGTACACCACCTCGTCAAGGCGGCTGCCCGTTTCTACCAGGCAACTGGCAACAATAGTTAGACTGCCACCTTCCTCAAGAGCGCGGGCCGCGCCGAAAACGCGGCGACCAATTTCCAATGCATGCGCATCAATGCCACCGGAGAGCGTGCGACTGCCGTAGCCTCCTCGTTGACTACGCCCACCACTCCACATCTCCGTATTCAAGTTATGCGCACGAGCCAGCCGTGTGAGCGAGTCCAACAGGATCACCACATCATGTCCCTGCTCAACCTCGCGTCTGGCATCATTCAGTGCCTGCTCGACGATCCGCCCGTGCCGGGATGATTGCTGATCGAAGCTTGAAGCATACAGCTTCACCATCGGACCAGACACTTCGGTACGCCAATCCGTTACTTCTTCCGGGCGTTCATCTACCAGACAGAGATATAAGCGAGCTTCGGCATAGTTCTGTAGGACAGCGGCAGCAATTTGCCGCAGAATCGTTGTTTTGCCCGCCTTCGGCGGTGCCACAATCAAAGCCCGTTGCCCAAATCCCAAAGGTACGAGAAAATCAATCAAGCGCGTAGCAATCGGAGTCGGTCCGGTCTCTAACGTGATCCGGCGATTGGGATGTATGGGGGTTAGTTTCTCAAAAGGAGACTGTGCTGAAGCCACTCGTCCTCTCCTGTCAGCTATTAGCGAGTACTTATCCCCCATACTGTACCACACGCGGTCAAATATTGGCAGCTCTTGACCATAAAAAAACATTAATGTGTAGAAATTGGTAGCAGCGCGGGAAAAAGACGATAAAAAAACTGCTCTACTTCTTCCAAAAATTGCGTTTGAGAGTCATTGTTATTCAGAATCGTAATGCGCCGACTTTCAATACCTGGCTCCCGTGCAAGCTTGTCCTTGATATCAAAGAGCGTGTCCTTGCTATAGTAATCTCGAAGAATAGTATCGGAAACAAAATGATTGTCTGCTCTGACAGGATTTTTAACGCGTTGATGAATGCGCTGAATGCAAGCCTCTAGATTGGTATCGACAAAAAGGAAATAGGCATTTTGCAGCAGATCTTGTCGGAATTGTCGCAAGGGCTTGCAGTATTCGTCACGCGCAAATTCGACAATAATCAGTTTATTTTCTGGGATAGATAGCGCGTTTTGGAGTTCTTGTTGGAGTTCTGCCAACACCTCATCCATAACCGTAAAATCAAGGATGTCAAAGCCGCCATAAGCAGCGCCGCGAAATCTTTTTGGCCCCTCTTCTTTCGCAGTAACTTCCGCTTGAAATCTGCGATAGAGCTTTTCATAATCCTTGAGACGGATCGTCCTCAACTCCTGAGCCTGCGCAAGTTCGCGAATATAGGCCATTGCCGTTGACTTTCCACAGCCTGGCCGCCCTAATACAAAAAGCACTAATGACATAATAACTACTCCCTTTCGACTGTCCCACTCATCACCCTTACTTTATTGTAGGGAAATCGAACAAACTCTCACATTCTTCATTTCCGAAAATTAGTACAGGGCGTAGTGAGCGCTATATTCGTTTGTAACGAATCGCAGCAATTTTTCTCACATGCTCCGACTTACTTACTAGCATGAGAGGGATATATCAAAGAAAAAAGCGCCAGGCGTTCCTCATGATAGATACGCGGCAACGGGCTAATACGAGCAGGAGCAGCCATTACTCAGGAGACCAGCGCACAATTTGCCGATGCTCCTCATCCCAGGCAAAAATGATATTGCCGCCCGCGTGCCTTCCTCTACCAAGATAGGTTCCTAAGGTGGATATAATGGTCGATCTTACCGCGATCACGGCATCCTCAGTCAGTTGAGCCCGTGATGTCTCTTCCTGTTTAGGCAAAGGGGCGTATTGCGAGTCTAGCATCTCTTTCAACTTAGGGAAAGGGTAAGATGTCACTCCCAGCCGCACGGTGACACCTTTTAGCTCCAACATACTTTCTGGCCGCACTGGTTGAGTAAGCGAAGTGCGTAATGCATCCAGGGTGTATGTTCCAGCTAAGCCCTGTCGCAGTTGCTCCGCGATCTTACATGCTCGTTGCAGCGGTACATCTTTTAACAAAATATAAAATCTATCAGCGTAAAAATGATAGACGCGGCAATCTTTCTGCTC
>DASTZT010000016.1:0-7044 GCA_035764225.1 Ktedonobacteraceae bacterium | reverse complement strand
ACGTTTTTTGAGCGGTCCGGTGGCAATGCCGAAGTTTTCCAGCCAGGCCATACCCTCGTCTTGCACCACATAACCCGCATCCACCACTTGCAAGATTTGCTGCTCCACGAGCGATTGCGTTAGCATTACTCCTAGCGTTCCAGCCAGATGATTGTAACACATCCTGGCCCGATGCACGGCTTTGGCGCTCTCCGACTCACTTAGCGTGCGAATCTTCACTTGCGGAGCGAGGCGAGCCAGATTCTCCATAATCTCCACAATCGTGGCATCTGCCAGACGATAGAAGCGATTGCGCCCCTGTTTCTCCACCACCAGCAACGATGAAGCGACCAGGCGGCCCAGATGTTCGCTGGCGGTCGAGGGTGCCACCCTGGCACGTTTCGCCAGTTCGCTGGCGGTAAAAGCGCGTCCATCGCTCAGGGCAAAGAGCATCGTTGCGCGCGCCGGGTCAGCCAGCAAAGCGGCAACCGAAGCAATATCAGCATCTCCAGGCATCGTAAGTTCTCCTATTCCAGCTATCATTGACACTTCCCACAGTATAACGGCTTAATGCTTCGGCCATTTCCGAACTATTTTCGGCTTACACAAAGACACAGATCTCCATAATATTAGCACGAGATGAGATATAATCAGAGAAAAGACTCGTATCTTTTTCGAGAAAAAGATAGCCCGCAAGAGGAGCATCATGTCCAATAATCCCACACTCTGTATCCAGGTGGATGCAGAGCTGCAACTGCGACTGTCCGAGCTTCGGTATGCAAAAGAAATTTACGCGCTGGTGATCCGCAATAAAGAACATCTCCAGCGGTGGATGCCGTGGGCTGAGGCTGAGGTTTCGCTAGACGGCATTCGGGAATACCTCAAATTCAGCTTGTTGCAGTTTGCTAACGGTGAAGGGTGCCAGTGGGGTATCTGGTATCAGGGCAAGCTAGCAGGGGCAATAGGATATAATAATTTCAATTGGGCAAACTACAAAGTCGAGATTGGCTACTGGCTCGATGCCGCGATGCAGGGCAAAGGGCTAGTTACAAAGGCATGCAGCACTCTGGTGACGTATGCTTTCGATGAGTATGGTTTGAACAAAGTTGAGATTCATTGCGGCGTAGACAATAAGCGCAGTCGTGCTATTCCTGAACGGTTGGGCTTTACGCAAGAAGGCATTATCCGCCAAGCAGAGAAATTTCGTGACCATTACGCCGACCAGGTCTTTTATGGCATGCTGGCAAGCGAATGGAACGCATTACACAAAGGGAGATCAAGTTGAAATATAGCGTTCATGTCTTGAATTTACCATATGGACATACCGCGGCAACGCTTCAGAGCCTTGTTTCACCGGAGCTTCGGATTACTGACGGTCCTGATGTGGCTCCTGATTGTGAGATTCTGGTCGCGGGCACGCCCACGCGAGAGCAGTTACAGGCCAGTCCCCGGCTACGCGCCCTTGTCGTTCCCTGGGCTGGTGTGCCTGAAGCAACTCGCAAGCTGATGCTAGATTTTCCTGAGGTCTCCGTTCATAATATCCATCATAATGCCTTACCGGTTGCTGAGATGGCAATTACGTTGTTGCTGGCCGCCGCCAAATTTGCTATCCCTGCTGATCGGGCTTTGCGCGCTGGCGATTGGTCCGCGCGTTTCTGGCGACCCGATCCTGGTGTGCTGCTTTATAGGAAAACGGCCTTAGTGCTGGGATATGGCGCGATTGGCAAACATGTTGCATCCTGCTGTCGCGGCTTAGGCATGCGCGTCCTGGCTACCAAATATCGCCTCTCGCAAGCGGAAAAGGGCAAAGAGGTCGCGGAAGGCATTACGCTTTATCCAGCGGATGCGCTGCATGAGTTATTGCCACAGGCCAATGCGCTACTCCTGTGCGTTCCCCTCACTCCTGAGACTCGTGGATTGATCGGCGCGAATGAACTGGCACAATTACCCCCACAGGCAATCCTGATTAACGTCTGTCGGGCCGAGATCGTTAACGAGGCTGCGCTCTATCACGCGCTCAAAGAGAAAACGCTCTACGCGGCAGGTTTAGATGTCTGGTACACTAACCCTCGCAATGAAAGCGAGGCTACAGGTCTTGCGCCATCGACTTACCCATTCCATGAACTGGATAACGTCGTGATGAGTCCGCATCGCGCCGGTCATGCTGCTGAGATTGAGGAGTTACGCATGCAATATCTGGCAGATTTGCTCAATGAGGCCGCGCAGGGGAAGCCGATCCCGAACAAGATTGATGTGGAAAAGGGATATTAAGGGAGGGAGCGCGGCAATGTCACCATAAAGGTAGAGCCTTGCCCTGGCTGGCTCTCGACGCTGACTATACCGCGATGGGCGCGTACAACCCAATCGACGATTGCCAGGCCCAGGCCACTACCACCGCTGGCTTTTGAACGCGCAGGATCAGCACGATAGAAACGCTCAAATATGTGCTCACTGTCCTTCTGGGCAATGCCGATACCGGTATCTTTCACAGATAAATGGACGTGTGAAGCGCAGGTTTCGACAGAAACGGTGACACTTCCTCCCGCGTTGGTGTAAATAAGAGCGTTATCGACGAGGCTCATAATTACCTGGATCAGGCGAGCTGCATCACCTATGATCGTCGCAGGTTGCAGCGTCTGCGTTTTTAGCTCGATCTGGCGTTCCTGGGCCAGAGGTTCAAGGCTCTCCACGACATCAATAGCCAGCAGGTCGAAGCGTACCGGTTCGGAATCGAGCTGGGCCTGCCCTTCATCGACACGAGCCAGAGCTAGCAAATCATTAATGAGCTGCCCCAAACGCTCAGCTTCCGAGTTTACCTCGCGCAACACCGTCTCATACCCTTCAGTATTAGATGGTTGTGAAAGAGCTACCTCGGTCATGCTGCGGATGACGGCCACGGGAGTACGTAATTCATGGGAAGCGTCCGCCACAAAACGACGCTGCTGGCTAAAAGCTCGCTCCAACCGTCCTATCATCTCGTTAAAAATAAGGGAGAGATCGCGTACCTCGTCGTTCGCTGGAGGGACAACAACACGTTGGTGCAGATCTTTGGCCCCAATCTCGCGAGCAGTACGAGCCAGGTAGTGAATAGGCACAAAGGCGCGACCAGCCAGCCAATAGCTTACAAAGGCACTAATGGTGAGGATAAACGGGATCAGCAGAAAGAGCGCAAACATGATATGTTCCAGGGACGCGTGTAGCCGCTCCAGAGACTGTCCGATCTGGACAACCCCCATCAACGTCCCTTTTTCGATCAGCATAGTACTATACAAACGTACCAGCTCGTCGCCCCCACTCATGGAGACCGTACCGTGCCAGGGATGATATTGCAGAGGCAAGGTGACGCTGTCAGCAGGCACCGAGAGATTAGTAAAGTTGGGAGTGTTATAGACCACATGACCATTAATATCGAGCACGCGCACAAAAACACTTTCTCTATCATGGGGAAAGTGGGATGGCGTATCAGAGTGCTCAGGAGTAGTGTGTCTGCCATCATTAGAAGCAGAATCGATAATTGCTGAAGTAGCATCAAGCTCTGGCAACTCGTCAACGATATCATCGACGATGAGCTTTCCCTCGTGATTGGTAATGCCTTCAGCTACCTGCTGAGCGCGCTGCTGAAGGGCCATATCAAAGCTTGCTGCGAGCGATTGTTGAAATGTGGTGTAGAACACAATCCCGATGAGAAGGAGCAGCACTGCCGATACGAGAGTATACCAGCAGGTCAACTGCATGCGGATGCCCAGAGGAGGTATTTTCGGCAAACGCTTTCTCATCAAGACGGTTCCTTGAGTTGATAGCCAGAACCACGCACGGTATAGATCACGTCGGGTTCATTCTGGTCGCACAACTTACGCCGCAAATAACGAATATATACATCTATAACGTTTGAAAGGTGTTCAGTATCACCATCCCAGACATGTTCGGCAATCATCGAACGACTGAGTACCTGGTGAGGATGGCGCATGAAAAACTCCAGCAGGGCATATTCCTTGTGACCCAGCACAATCATGCGGCCTCCACGTCGCACCTCGTGGGAACTCGTATCCATCACAATATCCATAAAACGCAATGTAGAAGTCTTGATCGGAGTTCCCCGACGCAATAAGGCACGTACACGCGCCTCCAATTCGCTAAAGGCAAACGGCTTGACAAGATAATCATCGGCCCCAAGATCCAGGCCCCTGACGCGATCACCAACCTCTCCCAGCGCCGTCAGCAGAAGAATTGGCATCATTTTGCCCTGCTCGCGAATTTGTTTGCATACATCAAAACCATTGAGGCCCGGCAAGAGCACATCAAGAATGATCAGATCATACGCTGTGGTTGCAGCCATCAGAACGGCGTCGCCTCCATCCGCCAGCAAATCGACAGCATAATGGCTACCTTCCAGCCCTTTTTTCAGGCTTGGGCCTAAGCGTGGGTCATCTTCAACTACGAGCACTCGCATAAATACTGTCACCTATCCTGTATGATGAGAAGAGCTCAACTGGTTGGTTGTTTGATACTACGACTCCTCAGATATGCAAACAACCAACACAGCGATTTAAGTGTACAGGCTTTTCATTAGATGACGATTAATCGATTTGATTAGATGGCGGCCTTCATACGCTCCAACGCCGTCGCTATACGCTCATCTGGTGCGGTCATCGAGATGCGTACATAGCCCTCGCCACACTGGCCAAAATTGGTACCAGGAGTCACAAACACACCGGTTTTGTCAAAGAGCCAGTCCGCAAAATCGCGCGAGGTATAGCCGTCGGGCACCCCGGCCCAGACATAGAGGCCCGCTTTGGTCGTGCGTGCCCGCATGCCTAGAGCGTTGCATCCTTCAAGCAGCATATCGCGACGACGCCTGTAGATGGCGTTGCGCTGTTCAAGCCAGGAGACAGGCAGGTGGAGGGCTTCAATGGCGGCATATTGAATCGGGCGAAAAATACCGCTATCAATATTGCTTTTGAGACGCCCTACCGCATCGACAAGTGTAGGATTGCCAACCAGCATGCCCAGGCGAAAGCCCGCCATATTATAGGTTTTGCTCAGCGAATGCAACTCTACTGCCACTTCACTCGCGCCCGGCACCTCTAAAATACTGATGGGGCGAAAATCGTCAAAATAGACTTCGGCATACGCCATATCGTGAATAATGGCCAGATGATGGCGGTGCGCAAACTCAACGGCCTGCTCAAAAAAGGCGCGGTCAGCACAGGCAGCCGTTGGATTATTGGGGTAATTGAGCCAGAGCACCTTTGCCTTTGCCAATACCTCCTGCGGAATACTGGCGAGATCGGGTTGATAGTTGTTCTGCTCCAGGAGTGGCAACAGGTGCGGCTGCGCTCCCACGCTGGTGCAGGCAGTGATATAGACGGGATAGTACGGATCGGGAGTCAAGGCGATATCGCCAGCGTTCAAGACGGCTGCCGCTGTATACACCAATCCCTCTTTGGAACCGAGCAGCGGCAAAATATCACGTTCGGGCGTGAGCTGCACGCCAAAACGACGCTCGAACCACCCGGCAATAGCTTCGTGAAGGGCGTGCATGCCCCGGTATTCGGGATAGCGATGATTCTCGGTTTCCTGCATGCTCTGACAGAGCCGATCAATCACAGCTTGCGGCGCAGGCAGATCAGGGTCTCCCATTGAGAGGCTGATCACATCGACGCCAGCTGCAATACGGTCGGCGATCTTCTTCTTGGCGTTAGCAAAATGGAAGGGCGGCATATTGTTAATGAGATGCGATAATTGCATAAGCGCTCCTTTAGGCTTTTGGATAGAAACTGGCAAAATAGGGGCTAGCAAGGGTAGAGGCTAGCCCTACCCCTACAGTGACATCATTATACCATTGGTTCAGCTTCGTACCAGTTTTTGCCGACCTTCATTTCTACCTTGATGGGAACATGCAATTTGGCGACGCCTTCCATGATGGAGGTGATGAGCCGCCGGGCACGCTCCAATTCTTCAACAGGCACTTCAAAGACCAGCTCATCATGGACTTGCAGGATCATCCGCGTCTTCATACGGTTGGTTTTGAGGGCGTGATGGAGACGAATCATGGCGATTTTAATCAGATCCGCATTGCTGCCCTGAATTGGCATATTGATGGCTTCACGCTCTAACGCCTGACGTTCGTTGTAAGAGAGCGCACGCATATCAGGAAAGAAACGTTTGCGCCCATAGAGCGTATTGACATAGCCCTGGGTTCGAGCCTGATTCAAGGTTTCGTCAACATACTCTTTGATGGTCGGAAAGGTCTCATGATAGCTCTTGATAAAGTCTGCGGCCTCCGCGTTGCTCATGCCCGTAACTTGCGAGAGGCCAAAAGCCGATTGCCCATAGAGCACCGCGAACACGACGGTTTTAGCCAGGCGGCGCTGGTCCTTCGTTACCTGATCGACCGGCACATTGAAGAGGGTAGCGGCGGTGATGGTGTGAATATCCTCATTTTTGTTAAAAGCCTCGACCAGACGCGGCTCGTGCGTGACATGAGCCAGGATACGTAGCTCGAACTGCGAATAATCGGCGGTCAGCAGCACATAGCTGGGATCGGCGATAAAAGCACGCCGGATCTGTCTGCCCAGTTCGGTGCGCACCGGAATATTCTGCAAATTAGGATTGCTTGACGAGAGGCGACCGCTGGAGGCTATCGTCTGGTTGAATGAGGTATAGACACGCCCGGTTTGCGTGTCCATTAAGGTCAGAAGGCCATCGACATAGGTTGACTTGAGCTTGCTAAGCTGACGATAGGCCAGGAGATGATCGATGATGGGATGTTTTCCCTGCAAGTTTTCGATTACATCGGCGCTGACCGAAAAGCCTGTCTTGGTCTTTTTGCCTGTGGGCAGCTTTAACTCGGTGAAGAGGATGTCGCCCAATTGTTTATTCGAGTTAATATTGAAACGACGGCCAACCGAGTCATAAATCGCTTGCTCCAGCGTTTGCAATTGCTCGTTGAGCGTTTCGCCGAATTCGCGTAAAAAATTAGCATCGAGCGCCACTCCATGAAGTTCCATCTGCATCAATACAGCGATCAGTGGCAACTCAATATCCCGATAGAGATCCATCAAG
>DASTZT010000015.1:0-7445 GCA_035764225.1 Ktedonobacteraceae bacterium | reverse complement strand
CGCCAGTGTCTCGGCGCGTGCATTAATCATTTTGGAGCCAATGCTCTCGTCTTTGGCCCAGGAAGGGATCAGGCCCCAGCGCAGCAAGTCGAGATGCGCAGCACCATTCCGCATCACTGTCACCACTTCTTGAGTCGGTGCGACATTAAAGCGTGCTGTTGTTTGCAGCGTTGGCGCGACATTAAACGCTCTCGCCACCGTATTGATATCGACTGTCAGCGTAAAACGACCACACATAATTTCCTCCTCCTAACCTCAGGAGTGACAATAACTACTTACACTCTATATCTTCTTATATAATACGTGAAAAGCGGTTATGTGGCAGCATCTCGCTAGCAGTGTAAGCAGCTCCACCCCGACGCAACTATGGGATCGAGCTTGTCCTCTCGGCTCAGTAACTGGCATATTATGCCAGCTTTTGCTCGTACGTATAGAAGCTGGCGTTTTCCCATTTGTATTCGGTGCCGATGAAGGCATCACGTACCAGCAGCAAGTCGGGGGCATAGGCCCGTACCCTCTCGGCTCCTATATCGGGCAAGCGGAGGCGCAGATCATGGGCAATCAGGCTCACGGATTCAACCACCGTGCCATCAATATAGCCCAGAGAGAGATATTCTCCGCGATGATCCTTGCTCACTTCCGCGATTGCCAGACCGTCAAGCCGCTCCCAGCGCCGGAGCAGGTATATATGCTGTTGTGCTATCTTCTCTTCCAATAGCTCCGTCGTAATCGGCATAGCTTTGAAATTTATGTAATAGAGGCCGCCGGTAAGAGGCAAAATGTTCGAAGCATTCAAATAATCAATGATCTGATCCATATCTTCGAGCGTTGCCAGTTGGGTCGTTTCGCGAATGGCCTTTTTGCCTGGTGCTTCCGGCAGTGGCTGAGCGGAGAAGAGGGTGAAACTTCCCACTCTGCGCATGTACAGACCGGAATATTCGGTGATCTGGATCGAACGAGTGTTGCGTGTGTCTATCGCCAGCCGCGCATATTTCGCCCCGCGTTTGATCGATTCGGCAATCGCGGCATCGTTGAGAGCTTTTGCCAGGCCCTGGCGGCGAAATTGCGGATCAACGCGTAATCCCTCAAACCAGACATCGACATCGCTTACCATCAGCAAATGGCTAATCGCAGCTGGTCTCCCATCGACAGTAGCAACCAGCAATGCGCCGTTGGAGTCATTTAACCAGTCATCCCAAACATCCGCAATATAATCGCCCCAGTCCCAGGTATTGGCACAAAATTCCAGCACGATATCGCGATCCTCAGCACGCGCAGGCCGAACAGCTATCGATGACATGGTCATTCTCCCTTCTCTAGAGAGCAATAGCGCCAGGAAGTAAGCTCCTTATCAATCCGGGCAACGTTTTTTCAAACAGAAACGTACTAATAGTATCTCTCAGGATATCTACTATATTATCTCTAAGGAGCGGATAGTGCAAAAAGAGCCAGAAAACAAAACAATTGAAAATAATATCCAGGATGTGGCAGACCAGACGCAGCAGGTGGTAGAGCAGGCACAACAGGAGGTTGCAAGAAGCCGTGCTCCCTGGTATCGCATACTCAGACGCACCCATGTACTGATTGGCTTCTACGCTGCACAATTCATCCTTTTTTCGCTACTGGCATGGTTTGTTCACCTCCATCCTATTATATCAGTCGATGTTGCGATCACGCGCGAGTTTCAGGAGAACAGGTTTCCCCCACTCAACACTTTGATGGTTGCCGTCAGCTATCTCGGCAATAGTGGCCTGGTTTTTCCCGCCTTGATCTTGCTGACCGCGCTGCTCTTCTGGGTGCTACGACTGCGGCTGGAGGCTGTGCTAATTGTCGTTCTCTCCATCGTAAGCTCTCTGCTGAATGTCAGCATCAAATTGATTGTCAGTCGTCCTCGTCCAACTGCCAAACTGGTCGAAATCATCCAACATGCTTCGGGGGCAAGCTTTCCTAGCGGGCATGTGATGTCATATGTGGCCTTTTTTGGATTGCTCTTCTCGCTGGGCGTGATCCTTCTGAAGAGGGATCGCCTATGGCATTACGCTTTGCTCATCATTTCGGCGCTATTCGTCATTCTGGTTGGCCCTTCGCGCATCTACCTGGGAGACCATTGGGCCAGCGATGTAATTGGAGGTTATCTCTTTGGTGGTATGCTGCTGGGGATCAGCTTGTGGATTTATCTCCATCTGAAGGCGAAAGGAGTGTTGGCTCCGCCTCCAAAGCCGAAAGTAGAGCAAGTGGCTGCTCATCCCGACCTCAAACAGAGTCACGCCAAATAGTGCAAATACTCTGAACAACCTGTTTACGGCAAAAAGCGAGGACCAATCATTAAGGGGTGATTGGTCCTCGTCTGTGCTAGCCACATCTTCGCTACTTTTTATACTCTTGCCAACAAGTTAAAAAAGCCAGTGCCCCTACCTATTTTTCTGCTCAGGGTAGCCCATAGGAATGCTGTACATATAACCACAGTCAAAAAAGCTAATACCCTGGCTATTTTCTTCGCTCTGCCCAGAACGTGCCTGTTGCCGCCAGCCTTTCACTGCTCATCAGCAGAGGCATTGGACTCAGCTTCCTGCTCTGAAGAGCTGGTATTTTCGTCCTCTGTTCCGCTGGAAAAGTCATTAGGTGCTGGCTCTTGCGCTTTCTGCTCCTGATCTGTTGAATCTCCCTGCTCATCGCTGGCAACCTGGCTCGTTTCAGTCTGAAGCAAGGGTAGTTCGATGTAAGGAACAGCGCCATCAGCAGTAAAAACGGTCAACGTTTCGGCCAATATCCCAGGCTCATCTGACTGCGTCTCCGTATGGCCTGAGCCATTGCGGGTATCCTCTTCGGAGGAACGCAATTGCGTGAGCTTATTTTCTAGCGTACGCACATGCGCATTGTTCGCTTCAAGGTTGGCCTGGGCCTTCGTGAGTTTTTTCTCAGCCTTCTGTACATCCTTCCTGGCCTGCTCTAGCCGGAGCATCAATTTGGCCTCTTGTTTGGCCTGTTTCTTGCGTTGCTTCCTGGTCTCATCTTGAACATCGGTGACAGTGCCTTTAGATGCTTTTGCCATTCTTTTCCCCTCACATATGTGCTAAATTGATTTTATCGTATCCATACCTGCTCAAACGAAAAGATATGCTCTACATGCAGACACGGATGACGTGTGCTTTCCGCCTCAGACAAAGAGATTATTCTCAATCACTAATATGTCGGTCTGGCTCTTGTTCCGCTTTCCCTGGATATGGTAGACTGCTTACACACTTTTTCGCAGCATTACACTATCTTAAACGGAACTGAATAAGATTATGGAATTGAATGATACTACCGACTACCAGCGCTGTTATGCCTGTGGGCAGCGCAACCCTTATGGGCTACAGATGGTCTTTCGGCGCGAAAACGATACGATAGCCTGCGATTTCCAACCTCGTGAGGAACATCAGGGCTTTCCCGGCGTGATTCACGGCGGGATCATTGCCGCCCTGTTCGACGAAGCCTTAAATCGCACCTCCATGCTGGCGGAACAACCCGTATGGTCAATGACCGGTCGCCTGGAAGTGCGCTATCGACGTTACGTTCCCTATGGACCGTTGTTACGCATCCGAGCCAGCTTGGACCGTCAGCGCGGGCGCATGGTCCAGGCGACCGGCACACTCACCCTGGCACACGATGAGAACGTTGTGTTGGCAGAAGCTCAGGGAACATTTATGGCCCTGTCCACCGACCAGCTCGACACTCTTATGCAAGACTACCCACAAATGCGTACGTTCCTTGAGCAGCGCAATGCTTGAGCCAGGAGGCAAAAGAAGAGCGGCTGGGCGTCCCTTAAGGACATGTAGCCGCTCTTTCGCTTGCTCTACTCTATCTCTGGTGGCTGTAGGGGAGGCGGTATTGTTGGCTCTGGAGGAGCGACAACGACACCGGCAGGTATCGGCTGGAATTGCGTTGAAGCAATCGGTGCTCCGGTCTCTTCCATGATTGCGCGCAATTGCGTTGCGTCTATCGTCTCGTGGCGGCGCAACTCTTGCGCAATTCGATCCAATGTCGGGCGATAGGTCGTCAGCAGTTCAATCGCTTGCGCATAGCAGGAACGAACGATGCGCTCGACCTCCTCGTCGATCAGCTCGGCGGTCTCTTCACTGTAATTGCTGGGAGCGCCTGTATCGCCACCACCCATAAATGGACTCTGGCGGTCGCTAAAGGAGACCGTGCCAACCCGCTCGCTCATGCCCCAGCGCGCCACCATCTGACGTGCAATCATGGTCACACGTTGCAAATCATTCTCCGCGCCCGTTGTCCCCCTGCCATACACCACCTCTTCAGCCGCTCGACCACCCAGCGCGGTGACGATCTGGGTCAAGAGGTACTCTTTCGAGTAGTTATAGCGATCATCAAGCGGGGTGTACATCGTGACGCCCAGCGCCTGGCCGCGCGGCACAATCGTGACTTTGGTCACGGGATCGGCACCTTCTGAGAGCAAGCCCGTCAAGGCATGGCCGCCTTCATGATAGGCTGTCTCGGTCAGATCTTCATCGCTGAGCACCAGTGGACGCTCCGCCCCCAGGAGAATTTTGTCGAGCGCCTCTTCAAAAGAACGCTGATCCACGCGATCCAGATTGCGGCGCGCTGCTAACAGGGCCGCTTCATTGACTAAATTCGCCAGATCCGCACCAACCATACCCGTAGTTGTGCGGGCAATCGCCAGCAAATTCACATCGGGAGCCAGTGGCACATTGCGCGAATGAATCTTCAGGATTGCCAGACGGCCATTCCAGTCGGGACGATCTACCGTGACCCGGCGGTCAAAACGTCCTGGTCGCAAAAGGGCCTGATCCAGCCCATCCGGGCGGTTGGTGGCGGCCAGCACTACCACAGCCTGACGCGCATCGAAGCCATCCATCTCGACCAGCAGCTGGTTGAGCGTCTGTTCTCGCTCATCATTGGTGTTGATGCTGGACCCACGCTGACGACCAACAGCATCAATTTCATCGATAAAGATGATGCTCGGTGACGCTTTCTTGGCCTGGTCAAACAGATCGCGCACGCGACTGGCACCGACGCCAACCAGCACTTCGACAAACTCCGAGCCGCTCATCGAAAAGAAGGGGACGCTCGCCTCGCCCGCAACCGCGCGTGCCAGCAACGTTTTACCTGTCCCCGGAGGTCCCACCAGCAAGACGCCGCGCGGGATTTTTCCACCCAGGCGCTGGAACTTCTGCGGCGTTTTGAGGAACTCAACCACTTCTTGCAGCTCGTACTTCGATTCGTCTACGCCCGCGACATCGGCGAAGGTTGTGCTAGGCCGATCCTCCAGAATCAGCTTGGCCCGGCTCTTGCCAAAGCTAAAGATCCCTTGCTGCCCCTGCGTTGCTCTGCGACTAAAGAAAATGAAAAGACCGATCAGGAAGACCCAGGGCAACACATCAATTAAGATGGTCAGCCAGAAGCTATTATCGGGAGGAGCTTTGTACGTAAACTTCGCTCCACTATCCCTCAGCAATGGGATCAGCTGGGGATCTCCATTGGGCAGTTGCGTCACATGATACTCAGTCAGCCCCTTGACAGGAGTGTTTAGCTCGCCATTAATGTCGGTCTGCCCAATAAACGTGGCAGTTTTGATATTTTTTTGACCAATCTGGTTGTAGAAATCGGTGTAGCTCAGTTCTAACGTCTGGGGTGTACTCTGGTTGCTTGTCGTTGTGGAAAAGTAGTTATAGACATAGACGACCAGTAGAATGCCGACGATCAAGAGCAGCCAGCGGTTAAGATTATTTGACGGACGGCCTTGCTGATTCTGACCGCCAGGGCGACCGCCTGGACCCTGCCGCATTTGTGGCCTATCGTTGTTGTTTTGTAGCCAGTATTTGTTACCCGGCTCCCTATCCATAGCTTTTACCTGCTTTCTGGGCCTGCGCTGTGGTTTATCCTCTATTTAACAAAGCGTTGAATTATCACAAAGTAACAACCATATTATATCCTAATGGAGGTGTCAATGCACACCTGAGTCCTGGAACTAGGCGATTGATTGCAGGGTCGCTATGCTTTCTTTCCTATCTTAGCCGCTGGCTCCCGGCCCGTCAACGTCAATCTGGCTTCGTCACAAGATCGCCTGGACGATACAGTTCACTGCGGGAATAGACAATGACCGCCTTTCCTAGCGGGGGATAATAAGTGGCGATCCAGGCCACCCCATCAGCTTTATAGATGCGCGTGAGGGCGCTCAGGAGCCAGTAAGGAACTTTGCCATCGATGATTATCCCCTGTTCTGCGGGTATAGGTGGGAAAGCCAGGGGATCAGGCTGGAGGTATTCGATACGATCTAAAGGAAAATCAACTTTAAGGATCGTGATCCCCTCAAGGTGTACAGGTTCGATGTGCAGGTCTTCCCTCTGTGGAATGTCTGTCTCTAAAGCAACCGTTATGGGCGCTATCCAACCCAGTCTTGGATCAAAGAGATAAAACGGCTGCTGGTCCTCATAAGCTGCCAACGCAGCGTAGAGCCAGTTCGGTCCGATACCATACACGGAGAGCGGAGTCTGTTGAGGCAAACGCTCCACAAATGGTAGCAGCATGGAGGGTTCCCAGTTAGTTGAGGTGGTCGTAAATGTGCGCAATTCCTGCTGAACGTCCAGCGCCAGTTCCGTTGGGGCACGTTTAAGATTATGCGCCCTGATTTCTTGCAGGTCATAGGAGGTAAACAGGGTGGCGATGCGTTCTACTAGTTGCTCAAAAAGCTTTCCTGCCCCTGCTCCCTCTCTGGCTTTGCTCCGTTCCAGCTGGGTAATTACTCCCTCTAACAGAGGCGACTCAGTCGTGATATACGATTCGCCTTCCAGCCGCGAGATAAGACGTGCTAACGGCAGCAGATTGTAGGTCTCGACCAGATTCTGCCAGAATTGGGCAGCTTCCGCCTCATCCTCTCTTACCAGCAGGATAGAGTGGGTACAACTACGCAACAAATATCTCTGAGAGGCTTTAGGACGGCCACCCATGTCTACCAGAAATGGCAGGTTGCGATACTCCAATGCTTGAGTGATCGATTGTATGAAGGCGGGGGGCCACTCACCCGTTAATTTAACGCGTAAAGAGGTCACAAGTTGCTGCTCGCCCTCGTGATACCAGTTGCCCTCGCCGTCGGGACAGGCGCGCAGGGCATAGTGATCGACGCCTCGTTCACGCAGAGCCTGCGTCAGGCGGTAGAACAGGACCGATTTTCCCGCGTGTGGCGGCCCTCCCACCAGCACGGCAGGCAGAAAATTTACCATCAATATCCTCCTCGTATCGCTAAAAAAAGCGTTGTTTCAGCACTATATGTCAGCAGCCGGGTCTCTCCCAGCTCGATAAGTCAAGCATAACACCACTTGCCATATAACGCTTGATAAGAATCTCTGATTCTTTTCAGTATATTGAGGAGACGTTTGTTTCGTGGGCCTATCAAGGTTTTGGCCGAGAGGGAGAAGCTTTTG
>DASTZT010000014.1:0-21237 GCA_035764225.1 Ktedonobacteraceae bacterium | reverse complement strand
CATGGCTGCAATACATTAATGATTGACCTTCGTCAATATAAGCAGGTACGTGCTAAAAACGTCACAGCGTATGAAGGGGAAACCTCTTTTTGATAAAGGGGTAAAGCTACTAGAGAGCAGAGTTTCTGATGAAATATTTTTTCTGGATCGCCTTCGCCGTATTTCTAGCAGCATCAATACCTCATGTTGCCTACTTTTTCGCCTCGTTCGAGCCTTCATCTGGCCCGGAGGGTATCTGGTGGTGGGCGGTTAGCTATGCAATAGCGATAAGCATTGATGTCACGGTCTATCTGTTATCCTGGACAGCATTTCAAAGATACCGCAAATATCGTACCGCCAGAGCCGTATGGCAACATTGGGTGCTTATAGTCCTCTGTACCATTTTCTCCTGGGCGGTCAACTGGGCCTATGCCAAACAATTTCATAACGCCAATATGCTTGCTTCCGCCGAGTCCGCTGCCCCCTGGCTGATCAACGTCTTCCCCTTTATGGCAAGCGCTTTCCCTCTGCTAGGGATCGTTTATACCATGATGGCAGAGACTATCGCCGAGAGCAGTAACGTGGAGAAGAGGGAGAAAGCGGAACAGTTCACCACGCTCAGCGAGTTGGCAAAACATATGGAGCTACCGGTCCAGACGCTACAACAAATCATCGCCTCTAACCCCCAACTCAATACAGGCAATCTTCTTCCTACGGTGGTTCATTCCGAGAGCGAGACCGGACCCACAGCCACCGAAGAAAAAGTAGAGGATGAAAAGAACAAAATCAGTTGGCCGATCACCGGTCAGTTTGTGGCATTGGAAGACGATACCCCGGCAACAAAAGAGCCAGATGAGGCAGGAAAATCATCCGAGGGAAACCAGGATAAACTGCAAATCACGATAAAAACACTCAAAGCTAGCCCGAATACGACCGACGAAGAGCTGGCCAGGCTGCTCTCCCTCAAACGTCCGGCGAGCGCCCGCTTCTGGCGTCTGAAAGCAACAGAAATCCTGAATGCGCCTGACAAAAAGCCGCATGCTTCAGACAAGAAATTGGCAGCATACAACCCATCGCTAGAAGATTCGTGGGTCAGCGATGTGGCAGCGCCTTCTGTCGCTAAAGAGATCAGCAATGGGCTTGGAACGAAACGGTAGCCTTGACGTTTAAAGATAGTAATGATAAAATTGTCCGAGTGTAGTATGAGGCTGACAAACATATCTACCTCATAATGGTGTGTTGCAGTTTGACAGTGTAGTCTACTAGTAACTAGAAAATAATACTCCGATTATTTAGGGAGGGATCAATGCCGGCCATGTTCAGTTATGCGAGCATACTGCATGCTATCGGTCAAGTGCTAGATCAGATAGGCGTGAAAAGTATCGCGATCCATGAAGAAGAGGATGGTCTCTTCGTAGAAGGGTTTAACAACGAAGGTCAGCTTCAGGTGCAGATGCATTATGATATTGCCAGTTTATACGATCTGCTGACGAGGTCGGAGAAGCAGGCGGAGGGACAAGACAGCGCATCAGCTGCCGGCGTGCTACATCGCTTCCTGGTTGACCATCATCGCGAGCTAGTGGGAGCCACACTTTAAAATGCTAGCGGCTTCGGCAAATAGTAAGAGAACCGGGGGGTCCCTCCGGTTCTTATAACGTGAGGGGAAGAAGGCTATTATTGAGGAGAAAAGATAAATTGATGCGTGTATGGGCTACTTGTTGCAAAGCCACCGTTCCCCATAGTTACGCATACTCTCAATTACGTAGACGAGGTCTTGTCCCTTCTCGGTCAAAGAATATTCTACACGAGGAGGTACTTCTGCAAACATTTGACGAGTGATAATGCCCTCTTCTTCAAGAGAGCGCAAGCGCTCGGAGAGGGTTTTAGGGCTGATGCCCTGGAGTGAGCGTTCCAGTTGATTAAAGCGTTTGACGCCAGAAGCCAGATCTCGAATTATGAGCAACGTCCATTTCCCACTGATAATTTCAGCGGTGCGGGCTACGGGGCAGATAGTATCATTTAAGTGATTGGATTGCGCTGACTCCATGTTTCATAACTCTTTGTCCAAATTATGTTTTTCCCAACTTACAGAATATACCATAGTAGGTACGCAAAGTAAAGCGCAGACCTCTCGACTTTATGACTAAAGTATGATATGCTCAGAGCTATAGGATACACTGCAAGGTAATCCGAGCACCTGAACAATCATAAATCTTGGCCTGCGCGGTTTCTCCCCATGAGAGGAGAAGGTTGTGCCCGAAGATATTGCTCTATTCATCGATTTTGAGAACATACGCTACAGTATGCTGAATATACAACGGCGAGAGCCTGATCCACAGGAACTGATCGCTGTTGCTCGTCGCTATGGCACTGTTATGGTCGCCCGCGCCTATGCGGACTGGTCTCGCCAACCAGAGCCTTTCAAAGGCAGCTTAACAGCGGCGATGATTGATAGGGTTGACTGCCCCGCGAAGCAGCGAGATCGCATTCGTATGGGCACCATCCACTACGCTTCTGGGAATCCCCCCACAGGGGCTCTTGGCTCATCAAGCTACGTTGCTGAACAGGGATCAGCGGCTTATCCGGCTACCAGTCCCCGTCCGTGGCCCAACAGCATTTCAGGGAATTCCGGTTCATTACCAGCCATTAACCCACCGATCATAGGATGGAACTCCGAACAAGAGGCTCCGCTTCCTGGCGAACTGGACGACGATACGTTGTTACCAGAAGATGAACCATCCACCGAAGAAAGCTATAGCACGTCCGAGTATCAGCAGCGCGAGTCTTACCGACAAACGTCCCCCTATTCAGGTTCTTATGGACAAACTCCTACCGGACCTCTGGGGCAAAGTAATACCGGTCCCTTAAGCTACCCCGCTGCCTCTATCCAGCATACGTCGAATACAGGTCACATGCCTGCCATCAGCCCCGGCAATAGTACAATAGTACAGAGTACAGTTGTGCAAAGCACTGTTGATCTCAATATGTTGATGGATATCATTGAAACAGTTTTTGATCGTCCAACTATCTCTACTTTTGTTTTGATGACAGGCGATAAAGATTTCACGCGCATCAGCGCCCGTTTAAAGTTACGTTTGAATAAAAATGTTATTGTTGTAGGTATTCCAGGAACCGTCAGCCGAGATCTTATCAGCAGTGCGAACCAGTTTGTGCCTCTGGTTCCAGGTAATGTTACAGGTAATACCGGGGCCCTTCCAGCCATGACCCCCCCAACCGGCAATACCGGGACTATGCCTGCGGTTAACTATGCAGGGTCAACTTCACAGTTTCAGCAGATTCCTTATGGAGCTCCACAGATTGATATCCTGGACCCGCAGTTCCTGCAGTTTCTTGATTATATTGATCGCAACTGGTCATGGCGCACAATTATTGGTGTGTCTAACTTCATTGGCGATCCGGTCAATCCCAAAAATCGCTTCCGAGGACGGCTTACCCGCGAATCGGCCCGCGAGTTGTTGAATACATGCATCCAGCAAAACATCTTGCTTGTTCAGACGGACCCGACGGGGGCTGAAGATTTGCGCTTGAATCGCATGCATCCCGGCGTCGATGAGGTGCTGAAACAATTTGTTCGCTAACGAGACTCCGCGATAGAGAGGCCCGGTCAGATAGTATCACCGGGCCTCTCTGTCTCTGTTTTCCCTTGTTGCGCCTGGAAGCTGACATAATTAATAAGGAGAACAACTCTCAATGGATCAGGCCCATCTGAATTTCTTGCAACGTCTGATTGCCAGCCCTAGTCCTTCAGGCTTTGAACAACCAGCCCAACAGGTCATTCGCGAGGAAATACGTCAGTATACCGATGAGGTTCGCACCGATGTTCACGGCAATGTAATCGCAGCGCTCAATCCTACAGGTAAACCACGCGTGATGCTAACCGCCCATTGCGACGAACTTGGCTTCCTGATTCGTTATATTGATGAGCAGGGCTTTCTTTATTTCGCGACCATCGGCGGTTTTGATCCCTCTACCCTCCCCGGCAACCGCGTACAAATCTACACGCCCTCCGGTCCAGTGTTAGGGGTGATTGGGCGCAAGCCTGCCCATTTATTGAGGGGTGAGGAACGCGGCAAGGCTCCTCAATTGACGGAACTGTGGATCGATATCGGAGCTTCTAGCAAAGAAGAGGCTCAGGCGCTGGTGCCGCTTGGCAGCGTGGCAACACGAGCAAATCAGCTCGAATCGTTGCGCGAAGACCTGATAACCTCGCGCGCGTTAGACGATAAAGCCGGGATTTTCGCTGTGGTCGAAGCTATGCGTCGCATCCACGCACGACGAGCAGAGCTAAAGGCGGGCGTTTTTTTTGTGTCGGCAGTGCAAGAGGAGGTTGGACTGCGAGGTGCTCGCACCAGTGCCTTCGGCGTTGAGCCGCTGATCGCTGTGGCAGTCGATGTCACTTTCACGTCCGATCATCCAGGCACCTCCAAGCATGAGATCGGAGAAATCAAGCTTAATGGCGGCCCGGTGATTACGCTCGGTGGCAACATTAACCCACGCGTCTATCAGCTCCTGGTGAAAGCGGCGACCGATGCAGAAATAGCCTGGCAGATCGATCCCCAGGCATCGCATACTGGGACAGATACAGACGCGATCCAGGTGACGCGTAGCGGCGTAGCAACAGGGCTGGTCAGCATCCCCTGCCGCTACCTTCATAGCCCTTCGGAGATCGCTTCGCTGAAAGATATCGATCAAGTGGCAGAAGTGCTGGCTCGCTTCGCGCTGGCAGTCGATGAGACGACGAACGTTATTCCTTAAGACAGATAGAGGGGATAGCCAATCTGTGCTTGCCCCTCTTAACTCCAACCTCAGCATTGCAGCCCCACTATTGCATCGGAGGCATTTGCTCTGGATATTGCACTTGCGGCTGCTCATATTGCTCGTATTGCGCAGACTGATACGATTGCTCCTCCTGCCCCCTTTCCTGCTGCGACTCAGCGACCCCTGATTGCGGTTGATATCCCTGTTCATACGACTGATACGTCTGTTGATAGGGTTGATACGGCTGGTAGGGCGGTTGATAGTATTGTTGTTGCTGCCCGCTTTGCTGATAGTTCCCCCCCATAGGCGGCCCAAAAAATGAGCCCATCAAAGCACGCATGATGAGGAACAGGATCATGATCATCAGAAACGATGCAATCAATGCTCCAATAGAGCCGTGAGACATCACGAATATAAAAAATGGCAGCACAAATGGGATGCCGCCCAACCGCCGCATGCGGTGGCGCGGACCTCTGTATCTATACCCCATAACTGTTCCCCCTTAAGGAACGGGCAGAGAGCAGTTTCCAACTCTTGCTCTTTAAGCAGATATCTCTACACCTGTTATAATGTATACCTATTATACCTTATAACTATCTGTTATTTCAAGTATAGCAAATAGCTATTCCACGACCCAAAATAAATCCCCTACCCGGCAGCCGTTTGAGCCACCGCATAGGGGATGATTTTTTTGCCGACTTTACGCGCTTAATAGCTCTTTGATCATCACGACACCCGCAATTGAGCCATCGGCATTGCTGCGCGAGTAGAGCTGCACAATGCCCTCCTGGGTGCCATTTTTGAAGGTGGAGCTATAGCTCACATTGGTTGAAAAGGTGGTAGGACCATTACCGGTTGCGCCATTGGCATCGGCATGTCCGATATCGTTATAGAGGTGATCCAGGATCACGACCTTGCCAATCTTGCCCTCGAATGCATTGCCTGTTCCCTTAACAGCAAACGGGCTGGTCAGACGGTCACGATCTTGTGGAGCAGTGATTGACATACCGGTGCTTTCAACAGCAGTGGCTTCCCAGATGCCCCCGTTGGCATTGCCTTCCAGGCGGCTCAAGGTAACTTTCACGATGTTTCCCCCTGGACTGGTGCTTTTGACGTTAACGACCGCATCCGCATCACGCTGCCCGCCACCGCTGACAATGGTTGTCTGGACATTGGCGGACCATTTGAGCAAATTAACCGTCAGATTTTTAGAAACCGTCTCTGCGTTGAGCTTCCAGGGGTCCTGTCCCTGATTGACCTGGGCTTGATCGGCTTCGGCCTGGTAGCGCGTCAGGTCCGGGAAAATGCCGGGGAACGAGACGGGAACGAACGTACCTGCCCCATCGGCCCATTTAAATTCTCGGAAAAGATCCTGCGTTAAAAAGGCATTTGCCTTGCCAGTATTCACTGAGGAGTTCTGATCAACTTCCCCAGTAATCACCGTATTATAGTTGCTAATTTTGGCAGCGCCATGAGAGAGGCCCTGCAATTTGAAGACCTGGACGGGACTTGCATCCGTAATATTCTTGTAAACGTAGAGGTCAAGAATGGAGCCGGTTCCATTAAAGCGCACGATGACAAGCGCCTGTAAAGAGGGATTGCCCATTAAGTTCGCGCAACTCACGCTCTCGACTTTACTCACATTGGCCTGCGTGGGAATAATTGCATCCCAATGCGAGGGAACGCTTACAGCCGTTGGGCAAGGCTGTATACCCAGGCTGACGCCGGGAGCCGGAGTGCTTGTGCCCGCGCTGCTCGTCGCCGCAGCAGTAGGAGAACTAGACGCGTTTCCACCACCACCACTACCGGGCATACTACAAGCAGTCAGGAGAGCTGTCAACAGAAGCAACAGGCTCATAGCAATACCCTGGCACTTACCACGACTGACAAATTTTTTTTGCATAATACCTCCCCAGAGAATTCCTTTCTTCGTTTGCTGGATCTGCTATTCCTCACACCAATATAACGAAGAACACGCTGGGGAGGTATGCCCTATCTCATAATTTCTCTGTGATCCGTCTAACAAAGCCGGGAGACGATGCTAGACATAACGTAATGCCTCGGCTGGAGCAACTTTCCCGGCCTGCCAGGATGGCAGAAGAGCGCCAAACAGGGACGCCAGGAAGGCAACGCCAATAATCAAGCCAATCTGGGGCCACGGAACGCTAAACGCCAGGCCAGTTTGATATTGTTCAAAGAAGTTGGCGGCAAAGATGTTACGGGCCAGAATCAGGCCCAGAATCACCCCAAGCATGCTGCCGAGAGCGCCCACAAGGAACGACTCCAGCAAAAACACCCCCTGAATCAAACGGCGACTACAGCCTAAAGCCCGCAACATGCCAATTTGCTGCCGTCGTTCGACCACCGCCCGCGTCCCTGTAATAGCCAGGGCCGCAACCCCAAGCAGCAACACCATCCCAACAATCCCAAGCAATACGTTGCTTAGCAGAATGCGCGGCCCACGCACCTGCCAGATCGCATCTTCCAATACCGTTGTCTCCAGACCGTCATCAAGATACGCGGAACCAAGCGCCAGAGCAAGCGCCCGCTTGTCCTGACCAGGCGCGACTTTAAAATAGTAGCTCTGGGGATCGGTACTGATATTGTCGGTTGTGCCAACGCCAGTAGTACTATAGCTGCTACGAGGAATATACAGGCCAAAATGAGCACTGTCGCTGTTATCAACCACGCCGATAATGGTCAGCTTAATTGCCTGCTTCCCTTCAAGGCTGCTGACCCAGATGGGGGTAGGAGCAAAAACTGTATCGCCCTGGTACACGCCACTGAGCGAGAAAGTGAGGCGAGGGTCAAAGCTGGGCGGAGTGGCGGGAGCGCCTGCGTCAGCCGCCTGGGGAGTCGAAGGATCGTAGACAGACGTATTGAGCGCAATGTTCGGATTGTAGGGCAGGGCGCTACTGTCAATAAGTGCATAGTCAGTATGGGTTTGTAACGCCTGCCAGACGGCATTATCACTGGCAAACCCGCTTGCCCGCGCCATCAAATGCAATCCATAGCCCTGCAAAAAGCCGCCGCTGACAATCTGAGCGGGATAAAGCGTCCAGCGGGGAGTACTGGAACTGAGCTGGATCACGCCCACCGATGTCGTACTGCGTACACCGATGGCGGAAAAGGCTTGAGGATTGATGCCATGTTGCGCCAGGCTGGTACGGATATCAGGAATAGATTTGAAGAACGCTGTAGCCTGGATATCATAGCCGCCCGTCTGCGTGTTAATATCGACGTAGCTATTTTGCATCGCGTTGGTCACAACCGCCATCACCGTCATCGAAAACACCACCAGGCTAAACATGACGATACTCAATCCGGTGCGGAAGCGACGATGCAGCGGATAGGCCAGAGCCAGCCGCGCTATCGCATATACACCAGGGATTTGCGCGCACAGTCTGAGCAACGGGCTAAGCAAGAATTTCGCGTTCATCACGATCATCCAGGCCGCCCCTAGCACCATCATCATTGCGGCGACGAAGAAAACCTCAATCCCTCCCTGGAAGCGCGGTAGCCCCAGGCTTGCTAAAATATCGAAGGGAAGCGCCCAGTAGGCCACAATTGGCAGACCAATCAGCAGCGCGAAGAAGCCAGCAGCCATATTTTTTCGTTCCTGAAAATAGCCGCCACTGCGCCTCCAGCTGATGAAGAGGAGCAATTGCTCCACCAATGCCTTGATGAGCAGCCCGCCGCCAATGACAACCAGTGAAAGGCCAAGCGAAAACGGGATCACCTGGGTATTTTCCAGGCCCGCCTGCATCAGCAACAACCCTCCCAAGAGGGGCAAAAATCCCATGCGGGTCAGTTCACGCACCAGGCTCACGAAAATATCGGGAATATGCTCCAACAGAACGCGACGGACACGGCGCAAAGCGTGACGGATCGCCGTCTTCCTCTTCGCCGATGCAGCAGCCTTTCGTTCACCTCGTCCCACTATTCCTAGCACCTGAAGCAGCCGCACACCTATCTCACCAAGCGAGAGGTTTGAGCGGCCCGTCTCCGATAGATCGCGTATGGCTTCTACCACCGTCATACGACTAACCAGCCAGGAAGAGAGCGCGACCGCGACGAAAGTAAAGATCACGCCAAGACAATAGGCAATAATCATACTGCGGGGCTGGAACGTCAATTTGAGCGGAAAATTGAAACGCTCCATGATAGGCTCAAGCAGACTAACCAGCAGGTAACCAGCTCCCACGCCAAAAAGCAAGCCAATAAACGACGAAAGCAGGTCGTAGACGGTGCCTTCAAAAAGAAACATAAATATCAGGTGGCGACGTTGCACCCCAATAGCGCGTGCCATCCCCGTTTCAGCTCGTCGCTCGGCTGCCAGCAGCACAAAAATCAGGAAGATCAGCAGCAGGCCGATAGCCAGAGCAAAGAGGCTAAAGAGAGCAAAAACGCGAGAGAAAATATCCTGGGCTTTCTGCGAGTTCTGCACGCCCTGTACCTTGACCTGGATCACATTCAGGCGCGGAAACCAGTGGTGTATTGTCTGCGCCACCTGATCCGAGAGCGTAATACCGCTCAAGCCATTGCCACGATTGGCAATATAGACTTCATTAATCTCGTCGTCCAGCCCCTCGATGGTGTGGAACGTGCGCAACTGGCTCAGCATAGCAGGGTTATCGCCTACCAGCCCTCCATTGTTCACAATCGCAGCCACAGAAAAGGTATAGCGACGACCAGGCCAGCGCGATGAATAGATGTACAGCGTATCACCAGCATGAGCATTAAGTAATTGCGCGACCGTCTGGTTAAGATAGACCTGATCTGGCTTAAGAGCCGCAATCGACAGCGTTTGTTGGGTCGTGGTATTTTGCATGCCTCCGAAGCCTTTTTCGCTGCCCGGAATCACTGCCAGAGCTGTCACCGCCGAACGTACCTGGCGGGAAGTCTGATCGGCTACCAGCAAATCGCTTTCCTTTAGGGCCGCACCGACCGCCATAATATCAGGATAATTACGCGTCCGGTTCACCAGACCATAGTAGACCTGATCGCGAAAAAGATTGAGTGGACCGCGTCCCCCCTCTATCAGCTCATCAACACCACCCCAATTATAGACTGCGACGCTCTGCACCGTTGCGGTCAGCACATCACCAGTCGCCAGCACGCTAGCGAGCAGCGTTGTCGAGAGCATCAAAGCGAAGACGATCAAAACCATCTGCATGCGTCGTCGAGGAATATTCCGTACACCGATCTTAAAAAAAATCGCATTGAAGAGCGCCAGGAGCGTCACAATGCCGATAATCACCAGTGTAATTATTCCAAGAACAATCGTCAGTGTATCAATTGGAATGCCAAAAAGTTCTATCATAAGCCATTTTTCTGCAGCGCCTGATAAAAAATCTCTGCCAGTCGCGAATAACCAATCGCATTGGGATGAAAGCCATCATCGCTGATATATTCAGGATGACTCGCCAGCTCACGCCAATCCTGATAAAGGTCGATAAGCACTACATGATGACGCTGTACAATGGTGGCAATGGTGGTATTGTATGCCTGGATCTGATTGCGTAACGCCTGAGTATTATAGGACTGAAAATGAGGTAGCAGCGTAAGATCTGGTACGTTGGCCACCAGCACACGAGCATGCGGAGCACTGGCCAGTAGCTTGCTTAACAATTGATCGAGATCGTGAGCATAGCTGTCAAGTGGCACATTATCGGCCAGATCATTCACAGCCAGCCAGATCGTCACCAGGTCTGGATGAGAGTCAAGGGCAACAGGCAGTTCAAAATTGAGCGCATCATGCGCATGGGCACCGGGAATGCCTAAATTGACGAGGCGCACATCGCTCCCTAGCTTCATAGTAAGGTCGGCGGGCCAATTTTCCGAAGGGGGATCATCAGCTCCAACGCCATAAGTATCAGAAGCGCCAATTGCGACATAGGTGAGACGAGCCGGAGGAGCCTGCTGAACCCGTAATGGCCCCGTCGTAGACTGCCCACCTGAAAAAACGGAACAACTCGCCAAACAAATGGATAGCACAAGGATCAACATATACAGTGAAATGTACCGTTTGGCATAGGCCATAGAAAATTGCTCCTAAGAGAGCGCAGCGCAAACTGCGAACCCCTGCCAATACAAACCTGGCATCTCTGCCAGGGCAACCAGATCACTCACACAAAAGTCGATATACCGGCCATACAAAATTTTTATGGCGAGTCCCCTCTAAAACAGCGATTAGTGAGGATTGAAAGCAGTACTCAGGATGGATACAAGACCCAACAAAATGATAAAGACGATGGTCAGGTTAAAAATCAGCCGTTCGACGCCGCGTCGTGTTTTAAAGACTGATCCTGCGCTGCTACCGCCGAAAGCGCTCCCCAGGCCCGCACCACGCACCTGCAATAAAATAAAGACGATCACCACAGCGCAAAGAATGATTTGCACTATTCTAATAGCTGGAAGCCATTGTTGCACGATTTTTTCCTCACTTTCGCATTTACCTGAAACCTGGGCAAGATTAGTTTGTGGAGATTATACCATAGGACAAAGCCTCCGTCGAGTGCATTCCAAGCGACTCAAGCGTGGGCAAGCTCATGACATTGGGGACAAAGTACTTTAAAGTGTACTATATTATACCGATCAAAGATATTACGGGAAAAGCGCAACGTATGCAGTTCGAACGCATCAGCACATTCTCCACATGCGGGACAAACACCCTGAGCTTGAGCGGTCAAATTTTGTTTCAAACGTTCCATCCTATCGACATGGATAAAATCCAGGCTCACATGAAAAAGCAGACCCGCCAGAACAAGCCAGAGGAAGCGCGAACGCCAGCGCACTACTAGAAACAGCAAGCAACCCAGGGCAAGCGGATGATGTAAGCACCTGGCCCAGCTCGTCGAGGAGGGATGAGCACCCCCGAAATAGCGCACAGCCGCACGCAAACTCAAGTCGCGCCTGGTTACGGCATACCAGAGATAGTGATCGACATCGATTAGAATACTGGCCGCAAAGGGAAGCCAGATATCTTGCTTAAGCCAGGGAAAAGCTACCGCAGCGGCAACCGTCGATAGCTTAAGATGTTCCTGTACACGCATAGTTCATTTTTCCTATCTACTACAACTTTGCTCGTTAGTGCTTTATCTTTGCCAGAAGATGCTCTACCCATAAGTTGCCCAGAAACGTCGTTCTAAAAAATTTCTTACGGAATAGTATAAACATATTACAATTACTTGTCAATTTAATTAGATATAATCTTGTTATATATAGATATATATTTACATAAAAGCTGTGAATCAGTAACCAGATTTACGCAGTCGCAACCAAATCTTAACCATCCTCTCATCATTTCAGATGGAAGCTCAATGATACGCTAGCAAGGTAATAGTTTCTTGTAAATAAACTTGTCTACGCAAAAAAGGGCCTTTATTGGGCAGTGTGCAATAGTACAATACTTATGCTGAGAAGGAGCGGAGAAGGATGGTAGCGAAGATAGCTAATAATGTACAACTACAACAAGCAAATGAATATATCAAACGAGAGGATGGACGTGTGGGATGTAGCGTTGGCATCATGGCCTACAACGAAGAGGCGAACATTGAGTCCACATTACGGGCCGTCCTGACACAGGAAGGGCCATCAATGTATATAGAGGAAATTCTTGTGGTTGCCAGCGGTTGTACTGATCGCACGATTCCCATTGTCACAGCTATCGCAGAGCAAGAGCCTCGTGTACGTTTGTATATCCAGGAAAAACGCGAGGGGAAAGCATCAGCCATCAATCTCTTCTTGAAAAAGGCTGCTAGCGAGGTAGCGGTCCTGATAGGAGCGGATGTAATTCCGCACGAATCGGCCATTGAGCAGTTGTGCGCCCCTTTTAAAAATCCCAAAATTGGCATGGTAGGCGGGCGTCCAGTGCCCGTGAATGATCCAGTCACCTTTATGGGACATACGGTCCACCTGCTGTGGCGTCTACATGATAAGGTTGCACGCGTTCATCCTAAACTTGGAGAGGTGATTGCTTTTCGCAATGTTATCTCAGGAATCCCGGCCAACAGCGCGGTTGATGAGATCTCAATCCAGGCCCTCATCTCCCAGCTTGGCTATGAGTTGATCTATCAGCCTGCATGCATTGTTTACAATAAGGGACCGATTACCATGCGAGATTTCTTGAAACAGCGTCGTCGCATCTATGCAGGCCATCTTACCGTACGCACGCAGCAGAATTATGAAGCCTGCACCATGAAAGTTGCGCCAATCGTGCGACAACTTTTTTCCTGCCAGGACTTCGCCATGAGTTCGCCCACGCAGACATTATGGACCATAGGAGCCATTACGCTGGAAGGTTATGCCCGCATCCAGGGTTACTATGATTATCTGCGCAAGCGCGAGCATCACATCTGGCAAATGGTTGACTCGACAAAGGATCTGGAAGCGGGTCAGCGCAAAGTGCGCCGCATCTGCAACGCTCAGAGCGTGATCGTTTTTCGCCTCATGCTCGAAGGAATGGACGGCGATGATAGCGACCGCGAACGCGAAGATCGTCAGAGCACCGAGGCCGCACGCAAGCTCATACCATCCCTGCGTACCCGTGTTCGCAAAGAGGATAGGCTCTCCGTCAATGGACCTGGCATCATCACTGCTGTGATTCGTGCCGAACAAAGTGGTGCGGAGATTGTAGCCCGGCGGATCAAACAACTCGTTGAAAAAACAATTGTGCATATGCGGGGACACGAAGTCAGGTTGAGCGTCGCTTATAGCACCTTAACATTTGCATCAAAAATCCCACGAGGCCCTATACTTGTGAGCAAGGCACTGGTCGATCAAACGTTAATTGCAGCCTTAGAGCACTAACACCAGGAATAGCACTTGCGAGGAAGTATAAAGAAAGCACCTGGACACTACAACTGATAGCATTCCAGGTGCTTTTTATATCGTTACGTTACTGTGGTGGAAGCCGTGTTTCAATCAGAGTAACGAGCTGTTTAAAAGCATCAAGAATACGCCCTTCAAGCGATGCCATATCTCCTCTTAGGCGATCCTCAAGCGATACCATATCCCCTTTAAGCCGACCCTCAAGCGATGCTAGATCTTCCTTCGAAGCCATACGGCTCTCAAGCGATGCCATATCTCCCTTGATGCGATCCTCAAGCGATGCTAGATCTTCTTTCGAAGCCATACGGCTCTCAAGCGATGCCATATCTCCCTTTAGACGATCCCCAAGCGATGCTAGATCTTCCTTCGAAGCCATATTGGCCTCAAGCCGATCCAGACGGGCGTCAATGTGTCGAAAACGGATATCTAGCTCACGCTCTACCGCCGCTTGATATTTGACCTGTTGTTGGAAGCTTATGGTCATGTCTTGCGATAGTTCCTCAATCCGCGCATGTAACACGATACTCATGCGTTCTTGCGCACTAATCCTTGCCTCAATACCTGGTAACTGTGTCATTGTTGGTCCTCCCTTACCACTTTCTTGAGAGAGTATACCATACAAAGCAGCGCTCAACAACAAGCAGGGTGCTCTGATTTTCCCTCAGTTCCCGTCTTGTTAAGGAGACACTCTTGCTAGAACACTTATCTATATGGTAAAATACCATTCGGGCGAGGACATCAGGTCCCCGCCCGAACTTATTGTGAGAGAAGCAAAGTAGCAGTATCATGGAAATATCCTGGCTGGGCCACGCTTGTTTTTTATGCCGTGGCAAAAATGTCATACTGGTCACGGACCCATTCTCTCCTCAGCACGGTCCCTCACAAGGGGAGCCTCCACGGCTGGGCAAGAGCAACGCCTCCATCGTCACCATCAGCCACAACCACCCCGATCACAACTATGTTATGGACGTGGGAGGCAAACCATATGTGGTGCGGGGGCCGGGCGAATACGAGATCAGCGATGTGCTTATTACCGGCGTCGCCTCCTACCACGATGACAAGCGTGGGCAGGAACACGGGCGCAACACCATCTACGTCATCCACATGGATGATATCGTCATCTGTCACCTGGGCAACCTCGGTCATACCCTACAGGAAGAGCAGTTGGAGGTTGTGGCCGATGCTGACGTGTTACTGGTGCCTATCGGTGGCCATAACACGGTGAATGCGACGCAGGCCGCCGAGATCATCAGTCAGGTAGAGCCGCGCATCGCCATACCTATGCACTACCGACCGGCCAGTGGCGAAACGCCCGACCCGCTCGACAAATTCTGCCGAGAGATGGGCGTAGAAACCATCGAGCCGCAGGCAAAAATCGTCGTTACCAAAAGTAATTTACCTGTGGAAACACAAGTTATATTACTCCAACCGCGTTGATCGACGTGGTCTTAACAAAAAAATCGCTTTTTTACAACGGCAAGGCTCCCGGATTTAGGAGGATTCTTAATGTCAAAATTCATCTTTGTAACAGGGGGGGTGGCATCATCTGTTGGCAAAGGCATCAGTGTCGCCTCTCTCGGTCGTCTCCTGAAGAATCGCGGGGTCTCCGTCTCGCTTATGAAGTTAGATCCATACATCAATGTCGATCCTGGCACGATGTCACCTTATCAGCATGGCGAAGTCTTTGTAACAGATGACGGCGCAGAGACGGATCTGGACCTGGGACACTATGAGCGTTTTACTGACGAGCCGGTATACCAGGCCAACAATGTGACAACCGGCCAGGTTTACGCCTCTGTGATTGGTAAAGAGCGGCGCGGAGAATATCTTGGGGGCACCATCCAGGTGATACCACACATCACCAACGAGATTAAGGACCGTATTCATGCCGTCGCTCGCCGGTCTGATGCGGATGTGGTAATTGTGGAAGTCGGCGGCACGGTTGGCGATATCGAGGGCGAGCCATTTTTAGAGGCTATTCGCCAGATGCGGAAAGATGTCGGAAGGCGCGATGTGCTCTATATTCACGTCACGCTGCTGCCCTATCTTGGCGCGAGCAAGGAATTGAAAACGAAGCCGACGCAGCATAGCGTCAAAGAGCTTTTGCGCGTCGGCATTCAACCGGACGTAATCATCTGCCGCTCAGATTTCCCAATGAGCGAGGAATTGCGCGAGAAAATCGCCCTTTTCTGCAATATTGAGGCGAAAGCGGTCATTCCCATGCTTACCGCCGAAACTATCTATGAAGTGCCTTTGATTTTAGAGGATCTTGGTCTTGGCGAATACCTGGTCAATGAGCTGGGGTTGAAACAACAGGCTCCCCAGATGCAGGAATGGCAGAATTTGGTCGCAAAAATTAAAAGCCCTCGCCCCGAATTGACCATCGGTCTGGTTGGCAAATATGTAGAGCTGCACGACGCCTATATCTCCGTCGCCGAGGCCCTGCGCCATGCTGGTTGGCACCACGATGTCTATGTGCGCATTAAGTGGATCAACTCTGAGGCGTTGGAGCAAATGGGCGAGAACTATGCCGCCGTGCTGGAGGATGTGGCGGGCATCGTCGTGCCGGGCGGCTTTGGACATCGTGGCATCGAGGGCAAGGTGAAAGCGGCAGGTTTTGCGCGGCGCAACAACATTCCCTACCTGGGGTTGTGCCTGGGCTTGCAGGTCGCCGTCATCGAATTCACGCGTAATGTTCTGGGATTGGCAGGAGCTAATAGCAGCGAATTTGACCAGCAAACGCCCTACCCGGTGATTGACCTGATGGTGACGCAACGACAGATCGCGGACAAAGGTGGCACAATGCGCCTGGGGAACTGGGTCTGCTGCCTGACGCCCGGCACCAAAGCCTATCAAGCCTACGGAGAACCCATCGTTTTCGAGCGCCATCGCCACCGTTATGAGTTCAATAACGAGTATCGCAAGCGTATGGAGGCACACGGAGTCATTGTGAGCGGTCGTTCAGCCGACAATAACCTTGTGGAAGTGATCGAGCTAGCCGACCATCCCTGGTTTGTCGCATCGCAGTTCCATCCCGAATTCAAAAGTCGCCCCACACATCCACATCCCCTGTTCCGCGATTTTATCGGGGCATGCGTACAAACCAGTAGTAAGCAACCATACGAGCACAATGATAGAACGTTCGAGCTAGAGCCGAGCAGCGTTTTACCTGACTCGCGAATCGAAATGTAGAGAAGATGTTATATCTCAGTCAACTACCGGGCACGCCAGTGGAAGAACAAAGCCACGCACGCCTGGGCAAAATCATCGATGTGCTCTTACCGGCAACGCAGGTTGGGCAACCAGAACCTGTTTACCCCAGCGCCTTGCTGGTCGAGGGGGAAGAGGAGCAACCGTGGCGTGTCCCGCCTGATGCAGTAACGTGGCAGGACTACACATTACACCTGCTTGTTCCCAAAACGGGGCTGACCTTGCAGCCAGAGGAACCAACAGGGCAGGAAATTTATCTCGTCCGAGATGTGCTGGATAAGCAAGAAATTGATATCCAGCACAAAAAAACGGTGCGGGTGAACGATGTCTGTCTGGCAGATGACTGGCAAATTCTCGGTATCGATAATAGCACTGTTGGCTTGATACGCCGCCTGACGCCAGCCTGGTTATTTAAAAGCAAGCAGCAAAACACGCCTGCATTCATTCCCTGGTCGCAAATAGAGCTGATCGGCCCATCATCGCCCGCCCAGCATACGCCAGAGGGTCCGACCGAAGCGTCCCCGCCTTCGACCATGCGCACACCGAGCGGGCATCTGGCGGAGCTGCATCCGGCAGATATCGCCGAAATCGTGCATCAGCTCACCGCCGGACAGGGCGCACGACTGATAGAGGGGTTGGACGATGAAACTGCCGCCGATACAATGGAAGAGATTGACATTGATCGCCAGCGTAATATTCTAGAAAATATTCAGCCAGAGCGCGCTGCCGACATTTTACAGGCGATGGGACCAGACGAGGCCGCCGACTTGCTGGCACGCCTGCCGGAGGAGCGCGCCAGCCAGCTCTTACACCTGATGACGCCTGAAGAGTCGGAAGACGTGCAGGAGCTGCTAGAATATGCGGCTGATACGGCTGGCGGCCTGATGACAACCGACTACATCGTGCTGAATCAGCATAGAACAGCTACAGATGCATTGGACGCCGTCCGGCAGAATATTCAGGATAAAGATGTACGCATCGCCTACATCTACTGTGTTGCCGACGAAACGCAAGATGAATGCCAGGTACTGGGAGTTGTATCGCTGTGGGATTTACTGGTCGCTCAACCCACACAATCGCTCCAAGAGCTGATGGAGACGGACGTTATCAGTGTTGAACCGGAGACCGATCCGCGTGCGGTAGCCGAGATTATGGCCAAATACAATCTGCTGGCAGTGCCCGTCGTCAGTAAAGCAGGAATACTCGAAGGCGTGGTCACAGTTGACGATGCCCTTGATGTACTCCTGCCATCCGACAGACGGCGCAAACCGCCCAGAATGTATTAGATTAGAGGCCCGATGATTTAAAGGCAATGGTGGTATCAAAGGCCTCCAGCACATGGAGAATATCCTGGCAGACTTCGATCATCACCTGAGGCAACCACTCTTCCGGGTGCGGATCATCGGCGATCACCTCGCCCCCCTCTTCATCTTCACCAGCGCCAAAATGAGGGTGCGTCAACCGTCGCCGCGTTGGCTCAACATCATGCAAGCCGCGCATCCCTTCAGGGTGCCAGATCGGCAGTTCTACACGCTGCTGCAACGTCAGCATATCTGGCAGCAAACGATTCTCCTGCAAGACCATCGCAATACCAGGGCGCGTCTCAACGGTTCGTCGGCTGTGTTCGCTGGCTCGCAATTTGAGTAGTTGCATCAGTGAAAGGAGCGTCACTTCGGAGATATCAATACCGTTGAGAGCAAGCGTGTAGGATAAGTCAAGCACCAGCGGCGGAATCGCGCTCGTACGCAGATGCAAGCAATCCTGCTCGGCCTCATGGAAGAAGTCACAGACGCCAGCCGGTCCCTCGACAGACAGGGCAGTATCTAAAGCACCCCAGGTAAAAGAGACGGTACAGGAGCTATGCATTTCGGCCTCTTCGCAGCTTCCGGCATGGCAGGTACAGACAAACTCACGCTCAAGAGTGCGAGCATTGAGCAGGTATTCGGGGTGAGCTACAAGCGAGAGACTGGCCGCCGCTTTCAGGAAAAAATCGGTCATATCCTCATACGTTAACACAAGAGTGTCTCCTTACTGCCCAGGTACAGCATAAAACCTGGCGGCTCTCCCTTTATGGCGTGTTTCTATATTACTCGTGCCAGGAGAAAGTGTCAATATCGTTGTTTTCATGAGGGGCTTAGGGTTGTATAACATATATAGACACAACAGGGCACCTACAATGGTGCCCTGCGTGATTGAATATATTGCCAAAAAGATTTAAAGCATTGGGCGAATAGAGAGCACAACATAACTCGTCACTCCGCCGGGAGTAACTACGCTGACCTCATCTCCCTCCTGATGTCCCAAAAGGGCTTTACCCACAGGCGACTGATCAGAAATTAAACCTGCTTTTGGATCAGCTTCAAAGGTCTCAACCAGCTTGAAGACGCGCTTTGAGCCGCTTTCAGTCTGTACTTCCACCTGCGTGCCAATCCTGGCGGTAAGAGGGCCATCTTCATCGGTATGCATATCTGGCGTCATGATCTCGGCCAACGCGATCAAGTTATCCAGTTGCAGGATCTCACCCTCAACTTTAGCCTGTTCATTCTTGGCATCTTCATACGCGCTACTTTCGCTGATATCACCAGCTTCTTTGGCTTCATGGATATAATCAGCGATCTCTTTGCGCTTCACCGTGCGCAGATACTCTAGACGCTCCTTCTTCCTGGCAAAGCCTTCAGGCGTTAAACGGACGACTTTACGCTCGGACTTCGCATCACTCTGTCCACCAATACTCATAAGTTACTTTCCTCCTGCTAGTGAGGCCCTCGACCTTCTGCTGGTCTCTTCTAGATATCTGCCTCTTCTTAATACGTTCGCCATTTACTACAAACATCCGTAATGCTTTATTCCCGCTTCCAACATCCTCTTGTTTCTTCGCTCCCATCTCTTTTAGCAAAGAAACCTTGCTTCCTGCTAATTTCACCCTTATACATTTGCCTGAAAAAGGATGAATTCGCTACAGCAATAAAACGTTGACAAGGTCCGTTCTTCGTTGCTGCATCTCCTGCACCGGTCGAGGTGGCACTGTTTCGCGCTTCGATTGCCTCCGAAACGCGAGTATTCAACACACATGAGGGAGATTATACGTTGTGAACCAGAGAACGTCAAGTCATTTACGACCAATTTTTCTGAGTTGTATCAACACTCGTGTAATGGCCTGACCACCCTACAAAAGGCATGGCGCAAGCTCAAATCACAGCCTTATTCAGTAATTCTTCTAGCCCGCGATAAAACGGAAAAGTTTTGTACCACAAACAGGACATTGACCCTCCATTGCAGCACGCCCATTCTTTGTGACAACTCTCGCGGCATTTTGCATCAGGCGCTTTTGCCGACACTTGACACAATACGCTTCAACCTGCGTTGCACTTTGTGCTGATACAGCAACTGTTTTTTCCACCTCCTGCTCTTGCTGCACTCCCTCCTCAAGCAGAACGACAGGCTCTTGCACCTGCACAGCGGGAGAAGAACTTGCTTTTTCGTGCTCGCCCTCCACGCTCCATGCCAGGATGCTTGCTACCACTTCATCGGGACATTCTTCCTGCACATGTACACCAGCGTCCTGAATAGGAGTTGCTTCTTTGAGCGGCGCAATAGCACAGCGGCTTGCGATAGCGCGTGTCTGATACAGGACATTCGCTCCCCAGACGATCAGGCCAGGTTGCGTCAGCCTCTCAAGCTGATTGGTTACATCCAGATCCAGCGTACCGGCAAGGTAGGCTAGCGCGGCATGTTGGCCTCCCAGTTGATGAGCTGCCGCCGCTATATACTCCAGTTTTGCCTGAGAGAGAGCTTGATAGCCAACGGCACGCTCCCTTGCAACGATCCAACGCAATACAAAGGGCGTAGTCACAATGGAGTAGAGCACGAGCGCGACCAGCGGATCTTTTGCCATCCGCGCCAGCCACAGTCTCTGCTGGCTATGCGCAAATAGCAACGTAGGAGAAAGCAGCACCACCCTCTTGCAGAGGTCGGGAGCATCGAGCGCGATGGTGATGCTATAATTGCAGCTTAACCCGCTTGCCAGCAGCGTCGCCGGTTGTCCGATCACCTCGACCAGAAAATCACGCCCCAGCTTCACATATGTATCAGCCGTATAGACCATGCCAGGATGATCCGAAAGACCAAACCCTAGCAGATCGGGCGCATAAACGCGATAGTGCTGCGCCAGCCGCTCCATCAACGGGCACATTTCATAAGCAGAAGCGCCAATGCCGGGCGCATGGAGCAATAACAAAGGAGGAGCATCAGCTTGCCCCAGGACTTTATAAAAGATATGCCCATGCGTCCACTTATATATATGATCATTCCCTGGCAAAAAGCTTTTCAACGGCTGAGGAGTTTTTACGATATAGCGGAGCGTTACCAGTAATATACCCACGAGCCCAAAAAAAATAAACTTCAATCCTCTACGTAGCAAATGTACAATGCCTGGCA
>DASTZT010000013.1:0-15732 GCA_035764225.1 Ktedonobacteraceae bacterium | reverse complement strand
TCACGCCCAGCAAAACGGGGGGTACGCCCATACTATCGAGCCAGTCGTTGAGCTTGAAATCCTCGGCAAACAGGTACGAGGCGACCGGGAGCAGGTTGACCTGGTGATCGATGGCGCGTTTGAAGGCGAGCGCCTGCTTGCGATCTCCTAACAAGAGCATGCCGATGGGTATGCCATCTTTGAGCACGACTTTGCGATAGGTGCGTGGTTGCGGGTCGGCGACAATTTCTTGATACCCTGGTAGATTGGTTACGCCCACAGAAGCGAAATCGAGACCGTAGAGACAGGTGGCGTTGTAGAAGGTGCTAGCAGGGAACTGGTTCTCGCTATCAAGCTGGTCGAGCATGCCATAAGCGGCGGTGCGGGTCTGCTGAATCGCTGGATACCATTGACCGATGATGCGCGTGCGTCCCGTCATCATGTCGGTTGTTTCCAGCACATCGCCAGCAGCAAACACGTCGGACGCGCTGGTACGCATGCTGGCATCGACTTTGACGCCTCGTCCGCAGACGATGCCGCTGGCTTTGATAAAATCAATATTTGGTTCGACCCCGATGGCGACAATCACCAGCTCACAGGGGATACGCGTCCCTCTGGTAGTGGTGACGGAGCTGACCTCGCCATTATCTCCGCTAATCTCGGCAATCTCTTCTTCCAGGCAAACATCGACGCCGTCGCGCTTCTCCTGTTGCAGCACCAGATCAGAGGCGGTGGCATCGAGCACTTCCGACCAGAGCGTGCGGCGGCGCAGCAGATGAGTCACAGCATAGCCGCGATGGCGCAGCGTCTCGATGGTCTCCAGCGCCAGGGTGCCACTCCCGCTGACAACGATCCGGCGCACACCTTTGAGGCGCTCCAACACGGCCTGGTAATCGGCGATGGTGCGCAAGGTTGTCACGCCCTTGAGATTGCAGCCGGGACAGTTCAATCTGGCCGGGCGAGCGCCGCTGGCAAGCAACAGGCGTTGATAGCGGATCTGGCGTTTGCTCTGCAGAAAGACCGCGTGCTGGGCGGTGCTGATGGCGGAGACGCGGTCAGGGAGAAAATAGATATTGTGATCCTGATAAAAGCTGGTTGGTCGCGCCCAGAGCTTGTCCTCGCGCACGCGCCCCCCCAGGTAATCTTTGAGGGCCGGGCGATAGTAAACAGGATAGGGATCGTCGGCAATCACGGCTATCGTCGCAGAAGGGGCTTCGGCCCGCAAGATCTCGGCGGCAGTCGCGCCTGCGATGCCGTTGCCGATAATCAGGTAAGATAGCCGGTCTGCCATGATATTTTTCTAGCCTCTCTAGTGTCGTTGTGCTTTAAACCGCGGTAATGGTGCCATCTGCGTTGACAACGATTTTAATCGGAGGCAGTGGCGCTGGAGCTGGCCCCTGGACGACGGCGGCGTTATTGGCCGGATCAAAAATCGCATCGTGGCAGGGACAAATCAACATCAGGTCTTGTGAACTATAAGCCACCGCACAGCCTGCATGGGTACAGATTGAGCTAAAAGCGACAAAACGCTTGTCGGGCAAGTGAATCAGCAGCCCCGGATGGTCTTGATTGGGAAGCGAGAATTTTTTCGCGCTATTTACCGGCAGGTCGGCGGCGAGAGCTATAAAATTCTTTCTCTGCGTTCCTGGCGCGGCCATCGTTTTCTTTGGGCCAACGTTGCTTGAGGGGCCAGGAGAAACGCCCTTGATAATATTGGTTTCGAAGAGCGCGGCGGTAGCGAGGGCAGCGACAGCTCCTGCGCCTGCAAGTGTGACGAGGCGGCGGCGCGAGACACGGCGGCGTTGCTCCGCGCTTCCGGTTGGTTTGGGAAGCGGGATCGAGTTCGTGCGTTGCAGCGGCCTGGTAGCTAGCGTTTTCGTCGTTGTTGTTTTCGCGATGGCAAGCGGTTTTGTGCCAGGGGCGACAATTTGATAGTACGCCTGCACCAATTCGCCTGGAGTGTGATAGCGATCTAAAGGCTCCTTTGCCAGCGCTTTCGCCACGATATGATCGAGTTCAACTGGCAAGCCTGGACGCCAGATGCTCAATGACGGAGCGGCGGCATACAGGTGTTGGCGGATAATCTCGTCGCGCGTGTTGCCTAAAAATGGCGGCTGGCCTGTGAGCAGGCGATAGAGAATCGCTCCCATTGCATAGATATCCGCATAGGTATCAATGGCCTTGCCAAGCAACTGCTCTGGCGAGCTGGACTCGCTGCTGCCCTCAAAGGTATTGCCCTGGTAAGCCTCAATCTGGTAAAACTGCTTGCTTAATTCGACCATGCGGATCAAGCCAAATTCGCTGATGGAGAGCTGCCTGTTCTCCATGACAAAGATGCAGTTGGTGGACAGGTTGCGGTGCAGTACAGCCCGTTCGTGGGCGTACTCAAGCGCGGAAGCAATCTGCTCAAGATAGCGTCCGACCGAAAGAAGATCGGTGGAAGCACTCTGAGCTAGCAATGTACGCAGCGACATCCGCGAAATGTCCGAGTAGACGAGATAGGGCATACCTCGGTAGCTGCCGTAATCGAGTAGCGGCAAAATGTGCGGATGTTGCAGCATCGAAACCTGATTTGCCTCCTGCTGGAAACGCCCAAGATAGACCAGGCGCGTATCTGGTTTCAATTCAGGGCCTGTTTCCGCCAGAGATGTACTTATAAAGCGGATAATCGAGCCGGTCCTGGTATTGGTATTGGCACTAGCTACAAAGACTGCTCCCCATCTATCCTGCTCTACCAGTTGTTCCAGGCGGTAATTTCCCAACACCACCCCCACGAGTCGCTCGAAGGATGTTTGTCCAATCATATAACCTCCTGACAATCCTAGATAGTAGCTATGATGATACAGCATGCTACAGTTTACTCCCTAATCTTATCAAAGTATATGTCAGAGGTACTATCCGGCTCATGCTAACATGACTCATTTCCTACAGGGAAGGCAAAACCGTAACCGATAGGAGGTACCGTTCCCAAAAAATGAGTAGAATTGCGCATGTGTTCTGCGGGGATGAATAGGTATGCTTGCACCATGATTTCTAACGGATGGAAGACCGTTGCAGGCAAGCATTTTGACGATGAAAGGATCAATCATGACGCGATCTACTATTATCCGCCGCCCGGTGCTGGCTGGCCTATTGCTTTTGACGATAGTGCTGGCTGGAGCAGTGTTCGCTTATCCGGCGGGCGCGAACTTTCAAGGCGGCGGGGCCCGCCTTAACCGCAGCCAGACTTTTAACGCGCTCTCGTTGAAGCAGAGGATTGAGGCCCATCAACTGGCCTCGACGGTTCAGGTGCTGGCTTCGCAGCCGCCAAGCGTGATTATTCAGTTTCCGTTGTTCCCCAGTGGCTTGAAGACCGTTTTCCCTAAGGCAACGGGCGTTGTGACCGTTGTTCAGGGCAATCCCGCTGTGAGTCTTTTTGATACGGTGACGGTCGATGTGCAAAATATGCCGCCGGATACCACCTTTACCATTTTCTTTATTGAACTGGCAAATAAGCCCTTTGGACATGTGCAGTATGTGGCGGACCTGCATACGCGCGACGATGGCACGGGTGATGTGACGTTCCAGACGATTACGCTGGTGGCCTTTGCCATTGATGCACGCAACCCCAACATCTCGAAGGATCAGAGCGGCGACGCTTCTGGCACGCAGTTGGAGCATCTGGGCATGTGGTTCTCTTCGTTGCAGGATGCACAGAAGATCCTGAAGGACAATACGCTCAAGGGGACGCCTTTTGATGGTGGCAATCCGCCATTGCACGCGGGTCCGCAGGCCATGACCGATGGACAGACCGATCCAGTGCTCTAAGCAGAGCGTTGAAAGGAAGCGTAAAGATGTCATTTCCGCGATATATACGCAGCATAGCTCTGGGCGGCACATTGTTGATGATGCTTTTGACGGCTTTCGTGCAGTCAGGCGTCAATTATAGCCCGACGGCGCACGCAGCTTCGCTCGCCCCTGCCCAGCAAGGCGCAATGGTTGCCAGCGTGCTCGTCGATCCGACCGGACAGCAGGCACGCCAGGGTACGCAGCATGGACGATTGGCTCCTACGACCCATGTGCTGGATTCGCTGGCTCCGACCACCATTTTGCAATTTCCATTGGTACCCAGTGGCATCAAGGGCAAATTTCCCAATGCGCAGGGGTTGGTGACGATAGTGCGCGGTGATCGCAATGCCAGCCCCTCAGACACGGTGACGGTCGATGTGCAGAATATGCCGCCCAATATTACCTTTACCATTTTCTTTATTCAGTTTGCTAATAAGCCCTTTGGCAATGTGCAGTACGTGGCCGATCTAACGACGCGTGGTGATGGAACGGGCGAGACGATTTTTCATATCATCGCTTTTGTGGCCTTTGCGATGGATGCTCGCAATCCGGGCACATCGACCGAAAGAGTGGAGGGGATAGGATCGGGTACCAATCTTGAGCATATGGGGATGTGGTTCTCATCCCTGAAAGATGCGCAGCAAGTATTGAACGACGGCACGCTCAAGGGCACGATCTTTGATGGCGGCAGCCCGCCGCTGCACGCGGGTCCGCAGGCCATGACCGATGGACAGACCGATCCGGTGTTTTAGAAGCTAGCAAGTGAGGACAAGCCATGTTGCGTAATCGATCTCAGATGAAGAAAAAACTCTCCGGCGCTGCTCTGGTCCTGGCTTTGACGTTGTTGAGCCTGCTGATAAGCGCATGCGTTCCCTCAGCGCCTCCACCGAACGCGCCTGGAGGCATTACCGCTACAGGTGGGGAAGACTTTCCGAATACGCCGCCACCGTTGCGCACACCGAGCTTCGGCAGTCCGGGCCAGGTCGCGCCAACCGTCAAGGTGCTGCCCTCGGTTGACCCGACCTTGATTGTGCAGTTTCCGCTGTTCCCTGCCAGCATTAAGGATAAGTTTCCCAATGCGAAAGGGCTGGTGACGGTCTTCCAGAATCCGCAGGCCAACGATTTCGATACCCTGACGGTGAACGTTGAAAATATGCCGCCAAATGTGAAGTTCACGGTTTTTCTGACCGAGCTTTCGGCCAAGCCCTTTGGCCACGCGGAATATGTGGGAGACCTGATTACACGGGGCGACGGGACAGGCGAATCAACCTTTCACCTGATCGTCTTTGTGGCCTTTGCCGCCGATGCGCGACAGAATGTGACTTCAGCCGATCAATCGGGCGATGCATCGGGCATTCAGTTAGAGCATGTGGGGATGTGGTTTGATGGCGTGGGCAATGCTCGTGATGTGCTGGGCGATCCAACTATCGCTGGCACCCCCTTTGATGGCGGTGGTGGCGCTCTACACGCTGGCCCGCAGGCCATGACCGATGGCCAAACGCTACCGGTGGTGTAAAGACGAAGCTTTAACTATAGACGGAGTAACAGGAGCCGCTCCCCTCAAAGGGAGCGGCTCTTTTTGATTGAGGTGACATGCAAGATTGTTGGATGCGAAACGTTTTTATAAGTAGGAGTTAGGAGAGGAGAGGGCAAGAGGGCAAGCGCGAGGCCCCAACCCAGCCACCAGCCCTGCCCCTTGCCCCTACCCTCCGGCCCAACATTCCCGATCCCGTTCGGATTTAGCGGGAATGGTGGTTTGGTAGGGGCAAGGGGATAGGATGCGGGGACGCGGGGGCCTCGCGCTTGCCCTGATGGCCTCGTCTTCTTCGTTGAGGGACAGGACAGGCAATGAATTGGACGCGCTGAAGCGGGTCGGTACGAAGGGGGATAGCTTTTTTCGAGGGGAAACTGCTTTTCAGCAATTTGAAGGGAGCTGCTTTTTTCGACGGTGGACAGCTTTTCCAGAGGACGGGGAATGTATAGGTAATTTTTAAGTACTGTAGTATAATCGGGTCAGGACGGAACCGACCAGCGAAGATGGTCCGCGTATACTATGGCTACGCTGGTATTGTGACGAGAAGCAGTCAGCAAAGGAGGGAGAATGAGCTATTCATCCTTTAGCACGCCTGAACGGGCAATGGCATTGTTTGCAGGGATAGTGAACCTGATTGTGGGTGCAGCTTTTTTCTTCTTACCGGAGATTCCTCTTTTCCTCTGGCCTGTCAGCATTTCGCCCGTGCTGGATCGCTTTATTGGGGCGATTATTATCGGGAATGGCGTGGGCGCTCTCTGGCTCTCTACGGAACGTGAATGGGCGCGGGTACGTCCGCTGGCGCTGGTCGCGATGGTCTATGGAACGTTGGTGGCACTGGCGCTACTCTATCATCTGCTGTGGCTGCATGCTGACGCCATCTTCTGGCTCTATTTTCTCTTTGATGTGCCGTTCCTGATCGTCTTCTATGGCCTGTTCGTCTATCACGATATCGGCCCTCGGATGACGAAGCGAGATGGGACAAGGGTGAAGAGCCGTGCAAGCACCGTTCGCTGATCCGCTCTCCGGCCTGGAGCGTCTGAGACCCACCTTGCCGATGGTGGGACGCGATAGGGAGCTGGCAGTCATACACACGCTGCTGGATACGGTGCAGCATGATTGGCCTGTAGGGGCGCGGGCTTTGACGATCAGCGGCGAGATGGGCATAGGCAAGACGCGTGTGCTGGCGGCTCTGTGTCAGGAAGCCAGAGAGCGCGACTTTCTGGTGCTCTCTGCCAGCGCCTATGAGTCGTATACTCTTTTCCCCTACTTTCCGTTTATCGAGGCGTTGCGTCCTCTTTTGAGTTCGCTGGCACCGGAGCGGCTCCGACGTTTGACGGGACTGGCGACGGCCCCTGTCGAGGATGGTGATGGACCGGAAAATGGGGCTGACCCGCTGGCTCTAACAGGTATCTCGCTGGTTGAAGCGTTGGTGCGTCTTTTTCCTGGCGTCGCTGCTCGCCTGGGATTGACTCAGGAGGCGTTGCAGGAACGCGAGATCTTGACGCCTGAACAGGAGAAATTTCGCCTGCTCGATGCGATAGCGACTCTGTTGGAGCATCTGGCCTGCGAGCGACCAATCTTGCTGAGCATCGATAATGTGCAGTGGGCCGATAGCGCCAGTATGGAGCTGCTGCTGTATCTGACGGTGCGACTACATAGCAGCCGCGTTGCGCTGGTGGGGGCAACGCGTCCGCCGGGCAGCAGACAGGAGCAGAGTAACGAGGCGGCGTTATCGCAGGCAACGGCTAGCAAAGCGATCAAGGCGCTGGGCGAACTGGTACGTCAGGGGATGTTAGTGTTACTGCCACTTGGTCCACTGACTGACGAAGTAGCCATGCAGCATTTGCAGAACTTGCTGCCTGACACGGTGCCGCAGGAGCTGTTACAATCATTGCAAGCACGAGCTGAGGGCAATCCCTTCTTTTTGGAAGAGCTGGTACGGACGCTGCATCCCGAACGCAGAGGACAGGACGACGAATGGCGCGAGCAATTAGCCAACCGGATGAGGCTGCCGGAGAGCATTGTGCTGGCAGTCAGTCAGCGCCTGGAGGGGGTGAGCAGGGCGTGTCGCGATCTACTGCATGCGGCGGCGTTGTTGGGACGTTCCTTCCCACTAGAGGCATTGTTGCTCAGTCTGCCCCAGGAGCCAGACGAGGTGCAGACGCTGATCGATGAGGCCGCACAGGCGCTGGTAATTGCGCGTGTGCCCGCTTCAGAGTGGGATGACGCGGCCAATCATACGCGCCCGACGTTTTTTGCTACGCAAGGACAGGTCTATCTTTTCTGTCACGGCATTGTGCAAGAAATCCTGCACGCGGAAGTGCCAGCGCATCAGGCGCGTCTGCTGCATAGTGCGATTGGTCAGGCCCTGGAAACTTACTATGCTTACGCGGCAACGGAACATGCGGCTGAGCTGGCGCATCATTATCTGCTAGGGGGCGAGAAAAAAGCGACGCTGCGTTGGAGCTTAGCGGCAGGGGAAGCCGCCGCCAACCAACAGGCGCACCGCGAGGCGATCAATCATTTTCGCCTGGCCCTTAAGCTGCTGGAAGCGGGGGAAAGCTTTTCTCAGGAGCAAGCAGGCGCAGGGCCAGCAACAAGCCTACCTTCGCTGTCGGAACTCGCGCTCATAGTGGGCGAACTCTGGTTCAGGCTGGGCGAGCTTGAGCAGGCGGCAACGATGTTCCAGCAGGCTCTTCAGAGGTTGCGGCATGAGGATGGGGAGGCGCTGCTCGTGGCGCGGGCTAATCGCTTGCTGGCAGATATCTATCGCATGCAGACCAGATACGATCAGGCGGTGGCTCATCTCCAGGTGGCGCATCAGGCGTTTGATGCGCTGACAGAGCTTGATGAGAGCAAAACGCCTGTCAGCAACGCTGTCTGGTTCCCTGGTCGCAGCTTTACGCTGGCAAGGTCGCTTCAACCGCAGATGAGCACGATAGAGCGGATTCATTGCCTGCAATCGGAGGCCATGCTCAATATTTTGCTCAATCGTCCGCAGGAGGCGGAGGAGGCGCTGTGGCAGGCACATCAACTGGCGATTGCGGTGGGAGATAGGGGCAGTCAGGCGTTTGCTTTGCATATGATCGGCTGGCTCTACGGCTGGGGAGCGCGGATTCGCGAGGCGCTCCGCCTGCTGGAACAGGCCCACGATCTCTATGTGGCGATTGGCGACCCATTCCATGCCGCTCTGGGCAATCAGGGGCTGAGCAGTATCTATCAGGCATTGGGCGAGATGGAACAGGCTCGCCTCTATACGCTGCGTGGCATAGAGCGAGCGCGCCGCTATGGGGTACGGCGTATCGCTGGCCTGCTCTATTGGAACCAGGGGTCGATGGCGCTGGCACAGGGCGATTGGGAGGGTTGCGAGTCTCACCTGCAACAGGCATTGCAGGAGGCGCTCACCAATAACGATTCCCGGCTCAAAGCGATGACCATTCAGGCACAGGCGGAGTTACACTTCCGTCGAGGCAACTGGGCGGAGGCGGAACAGCTATTTCTCGATGGCATGCAGGCGGCCACCGCGACCGAGTGGTTCTCCGGCATGGTCGCGCTTTACGGACACTTCCTGGCAGTGACGGGACGGCAGGCGGAGGCCCGTCGCCAGCTCGACCGGGCCTCCGCACTGCCAGAGCCGCCCGGCTTCACCGGACAATTCTATATCCCCTTCCTGGCTGAAGGCTATCTTCACCTCAATGCGAGCGAGCAGGCCAGGGTCTATAGCGAGCGCATCCGCAAGCTGCGGGGCTTTATGTACTATGGCAACGCGGTTGACCGCATTCTGGGCGTTGTTGCCATCCAGGCGGGCGATTGGGAGACAGCAGATAGCACCTTTGAAGCCGCCCTGGCCCTCTGTCGGAGGGTAAACAATCAGCCAGAAGAGGCCGTAATCCTGTACGAGCAGGCACGGGCCGTGCTGATGCGGCGCGGGCCGTTTGGGCGTCTGCAAGCGTTGTGCCAGGAGGCGCGAGCACTATTTGCCCGCTACCAGATGCAACGCGCCGTAGAGATGGTGGACGCGCTTCTCCAGGGAGCAGAGCAGCTAGACGAGCAAAAGCATAGCCAGGGGCAAAAAACAGCAGCAGCTCCCGTTGCTTTGCATGCCGCCACAGCATCGAGCGAGTATGTGCTGGATGTGCGTTTGACGAGGCGCGAACTGGAGGTGTTGCGGCTGGTAGCGGAGGGCCATACTGATCGCGAGGTGGCGGAAATGCTGGTCATCAGTCCGCGCACCGCCAACCGTCACCTGAGCAATATCTTCGTCAAGCTGGATGTTCCAGGGCGAGCTGCTGCCGTTGCTTACGCCATTCGCCAGGGAATGGTCTAACTCAATCTGGCTTTTGATGCTAAAAGATCGCTGATACGTTCTATAACTCGGAGGAGATTTTTAGCGAAGAAAAAGGGCCATGAGGGCAAGATCAGGGCAAGCGCGAGGCCCTCTCGTCCCCGTATCCCCTCCCCTTGCCCCTACCATCCCTGGCCACCCAGGCCCGGTATTTCGCGGGGCAACGGTAGGGGCAAGGGGATGTGGTGGGAATGGGTGGGGGCCTTGCGCTTGCCCTTGCTGGCCGCATGCAATTTTTTAAACGCTTGATGTTAGCATTTAATTTCTATCATAGAATATGACTGTAATTTATTGCGTTGGAGGAATTTTGTAATGGGTAGCGATTTTGCGCATTTGCATGTCCATACGGAATATTCGCTGTTGGATGGATTTAGCCGCACGAAAAAGCTGGTGCAGCAGGCAAAGGCTCAAGGGATGGAGCATCTGGCGATTACCGATCATGGGGCGATGTATGGCGCAATCGAGTTTTATAAGGCATGTAAAGCGGGTGGCATTAATCCTGTGATTGGCATCGAGGCGTATTTGACCGAGGATATGCACGATCACTCGAAGCGTTTCAGCGACGATTATCATCATTTGCTGCTATTGGCAAAGAATAATACGGGCTATCGCAACCTGCTCAGGTTGACGACGATTGCGCACACGGAGGGATGGCATCTGCGGCCACGTATTGATAAGCGCGTCTTGCAGCAATATGCCGAGGGCTTGATCGTTACCTCTAGCTGCCTCTCAGGCGAAATTCCTAAGACGCTGCTGAAAGAGAAGATCGACGAAGCGTATAAAATGGCGGATTGGTACCGCGATGTTTTTGGGCCTGAGAACTTCTATCTTGAAATTCAAGAGCATCACGGCATTTTTGATGATGGCAAGCCTTCGCCGCAGGGCCAGCTCAATCAATTGCTTTTCCGTATGCATAAAGAGCGACAGATCCCGATGGTTGTGACCAACGATCTGCATTATGTCGATGCGCACGATGCCGGGTCGCACGATGTCCTGCTCTGCGTTCAAACGGGCAAGCAGCTTGATACACCTAAACGGATGCGCTTCGATAGTCGGGAATATTATTTGAAAAGCCCGCAAGAGATGGCTCAACTCTTCCCCGATCTGCCCGATGCCCTGCTTAATAGCGTGCGTATCGCCGAGCAGTGCAGCGTTGACCCGCTAGCATACAAGGCGCAACTCCCCAATTATCCGGTCCCGTCTGGTCACGCTTCCGCAGACGATTATCTGCATGCTCTTTGCATGCAGGGGCTGGAGGAGCGATTTGGCGAAGTGACCGAGCGAGCGAAGCAGCAGCTTGACTACGAGTTCAATATGATCGCGCAAAAGGGCTTTGTCGCTTATTTTTTGATCGAATGGGATTTTGTAAATTACGCCCGCTCGCATGGCATTCGCTGCTCCGCCAGGGGGTCGGCGGCTGGCAGTTTGCTAGCCTACTCGCTCGGCATTACCAATGTCGATCCTTTGCGCTACCAACTGCCGTTTGAACGCTTCTTCAATACCGAGCGTGCGGACATGCCTGATATCGATATGGACTTCCCCGATGACCGACGTGAAGAAGTGATCGAATATGTGACGCGCAAATATGGCGACGATTGCGTGGCGCAAATGGTGACATTCAATACGATGGCAGCCAAAGGAGCCGTGAAGGACGTGGCCCGCGTGATGGGCCTGCAAGAGATGGGGGATCGCATTTCGCGCCTCATCCCCACCGGCCCCAAAGTGACGCTGCAAGGCTCGCTGGACGGTGTGAGGGAGCTAAACACGCTCTATAGCGAGAGCAAGCAGGCGCAGGAGATTATCGATCAGGCGTTGAAGCTAGAGGGATCGGTGCGCACCACGGGCGTTCACGCGGCGGGCGTGATCGTGGCGAATGAATCGTTGGAGCATTTTGTGCCGTTGCAGTTGCGCGATCCCAAAGATCCTGGCAAGGGGCGCATTACGCAGTACGAGCAGCTTCACCTTGAAGAGCTGGGGCTGATTAAATTTGACTTCCTGGGCCTCTCCAACCTGACCATTCTGGATAATACGCTCAAGTTTATCAAGGAAGCGCGGGACGAGGAGGTCGTTCTGGAGAAGGTGCCGCTTGATCCGGTGGAGGGGGATGATGTGCAGAATGAGAAGCGGCAAAAAGCGTTCGAGCTGCTGGCTGCTGGCGAAACGACCGGCATCTTCCAGCTTGAAGGGCCGAAGATGCGCGAGTATATCAAGCAGCTCAAGCCTACGCGCGTCGAAGATGTGATGGCGATGATCGCGCTCTACCGTCCTGGCCCGATGGATAGCATTCCCGATTTTATCGCCGCCAAACATGGCAGGAAGAAAATCACGTATCTGGACCCGCGTCTAGCGGAGTGGTTGGCGGAGTCGTATGGCATAATAGTATATCAGGACCAGGTGCTTTTCATCGGCGTCAACATCGCCGGTTTCTCCTGGGGCAAGGTCAATAAGTTCCGTAAGGCCCTGAGCAAGAAGAAAATGGACGAGGTGGAGAGCTACAAGGGCGACTTTATCAAGGGCTGCGTCAATAGCGGCATGAAGAAGGAGGCGGCGGAAGAGCTGTTTACCCTGGTGCTGCCCTTTGGTGGCTACGGTTTCAACAAAGCGCATGCCGCCAGCTATGCCGTTGTCGCGTTCTATACCGCTTACCTCAAGGCCAACTACACTGCCGAGTTCATGGCCGCGACCATGACGACCGAGGCGGCGGATGCCAAGAAGATTGCCAATGCTATTGCTGAATGCAAGCGCATGGGCGTTGAGGTACATGGCCCCGATGTGAATAAGAGCGGGCGCGGCTTCACGGTAGAAAATGGCGATGTGCGCTTCGGCCTGCTGGCAATCAAGGGCATTGGCGAGGGGCCGATCAGCGAGATTGTGCGGGCGCGTGAGGAAGGTGGCCCATTTAAGTCGCTGGGAGATTTCTGTGCGCGTGTCGATGCCAAATTTGTCGGTAAGGGCGCGATTGAGACGCTGGTTAAAGTGGGCGCGATGGACTCGCTGGGCAAGCGCCATCAACTGTTGCAATCAATCGAGGCAGCCATGAAATGGGGCAAGAACGAGCGCACGTTGCAAGAGCGCGGCCTGATGAGCCTCTTTGGCGGGATGGAGGAGGCTGCCAGCGCCTTCGAGTTTACGCTCAAAAGCGATGTGGAAGAAATCTCGCGCAAGCAGTTGCTGCAATGGGAAAAGGAGCTGATCGGCGTCTACATCTCGAAACATCCTCTGGCGTATCTCAGCGACCTCTTCAAAGAGGTGGTGACGCACACGACGGCGCAAATTACCGAGGAACTCGATAAGCATAAGGTGGTGCTGGGCGGAACGATCAAGGAGGCGCGGCGCATTACCACCAAGAAGGGCGATACGATGTGCGTGATCCAGCTAGAAGACATGGATGGCACCATAGGTGTAACGATCTTCCCCCGTACCTATGAGGAGACAACGGACCTGTGGGTTGAGGACCAGGTGGTGATTATACGCGGCGAGGTGCAGGTGCGGCGCGATGAGCCTGGCATCCTCTGCAATAACGCCTCGCGGCTGAAAGAAGTGGAAGAGGAGATGAACCGCAAACGCTACCTGGTCTGGTTGACGATCCAGCTCAGCGGCTCGGACGATCTTGCTATCTCCAACGATATTATGAAGGTGCAGAATATCCATCGCTACATTCATGAGCGACCAGGGCGCGATCACTACGAGATCCTGGTGGCGAATGGCGAATGGCAAGTGCGTTTGACACCGGGCGACAACACGATGCACTATAGCGAGGAGCTGCATATGCGTTTAGAGGGTGAGCTAGGCAAGGGCATGGTTGAAGCTATCGTCGTTGAACGATAACAACATAACATTCGTTAGAGGTTTTTAGTAAAGGCAACAGCATGAGGCTGAATTTTGACACAGCAGTAGTATTCTCGTTATACTACACAGGGAAACTCTTGTTATTGTCCATTCGTATACCTTTAAGACCTCTGACGAATGTATCATTTTTTATAAGAAAAGGCTTGAGATTGTGGGTTATGAATACATGGGGCCACTGCCGGACCCCGATGCACAACAGAATCAACCTTTGACAGAGACAAACGCCGATCCGGCATCCGATAAAGACGCGACACAGCCGAGACGCGCCATTGCTGTTCCCCCGGTCGTGCCTGGCCCAACAGAGCAGTACCAGGAGCCGTCTTACCAGGAGCATGCCTGGGGACAGGGCGCGTTGCCTCCAATGACGCCATATTATCGTCCGGCCCCTCAACCCTACGGGATGTCACCACAAGCTCCCGCACAACAGCCACAAAATGGGCATCCAGCACAACAGCCATATCCGAGCAATGGCGCATATCCCTATGGAAGCTATCCAGTGCCGTACCCCTATGCGCCCTATCAGCAGTACCAGGGCTATTACGGCTATCCACCTTACGGTTATCCATATCCTATGCAGCCACCTGTCCCCAGACGCAATGGCTACCAGCTTGGAGTGTCGATTGCGGCATTTATCGGGGCTATTCTGGTTTTTCTGGCGGGATTGGGATGTGTGCTATTGCTCTTATTACTATCGATTGTGCCACCGACGGCAGGGACGCCCCAGGACCAGATCTTTAGCGCCTCAGCTACATTTACCGCCTTCGCTGTTGCTGGTGTTGTTGGGGGAGGATTTAGCCTCTATCATAGCGTACGAGCGTTGTTTCTGAATCGCCCATCGGCACAATTCAAGCTGCCCTGGTTCTGGATTTTCCTGGTGCTGTATGTGGTGTTGCTGCTGATGGCGGCTGCGCTCAACTACAACGACCTCCCGACCTCTAATGCACCCGCAGGCATCTTCTTGATTGCTCTGGCAGGTCTATTGCCAGCTCTGACCGTGCTCTCGCTGGCGTTGCGTCGCCTTCACTTTCCCAGCAACGCCAAATGGCCCACCAGTTGGCGACGCTTCACCCTGGCTGTTGTGAGCGGGGCGACCATTGCCGTTGTGCTGGCAGGCATTTTTGAGCTGATCCTGACGGCGATTGCGATTCAGCAAAGCGGCATTACGAGCTTCTCGATTGACAACCCTGACCTGCCCATCCCACAAGATCCCAGAGCGATTGCGCTGTTGCTGGTGATCGTCTCGGTGATTGCACCGCTGGTTGAAGAGGCGGTGAAACCGTTGGCGGTGGTGGTGCTGATCGGACGCATCCAGAGCGCGGCGGAGGCGTTTATTCTGGGCCTGGCCTGTGGCATCGGCTTTGACTTGATCGAGACATCGGGCTATATCAGCATGGGCAATCATGACTGGATCACGGTGGCGATTGAACGCAGCAGCGCGGGGCTGTTGCACGGCTTTGGCGCGGGCATGGTGGCGCTCGGCTGGTACTTTATGACGCACCGTAAATCGGTCCCGCACAATGTCCTGCTCGCCTTTGGCTGCTGGGGCTATGCCGTCTTGCAGCATGCCACCTGGAACGGCTCGTTCCTGCTGCAACTGCTGCCAGCTCCGATTGGCCCATACCTGGACAATGCACAGATCACGCTTGGCAATATCGCTATGCCTGCATCTATCATCATCTACGTGGTCGAGACGACGTTGATGCTACTCTTCTTCTTTTTTGTGACTGGCAAATTACGGGGCAAGAAGCGTCCGCCAAAGGCTTCTTTGGAAGCCAGCAAGTCGCAACAGCTCAACGAAATGTCTGCGGTGGCACGAACGTAAGGCAGGCAACGTAAATCTAATAGGGCAATGATGACGACGAAGGGAGGCAGGGCAAGCGCTCGGTCTTGCAATTCCGTCAGCCAACGCTCCTGCGGAGCTAGCTACGCTCAGGCTGACGGCAAAGAGGCCCCCGCAGCCCCACCAGCCCATCCCCTTGCCCCTACCATTCCCTTAAATCCCGAACGGGGCCTGCAACGGTGGATGGAGGTGGTAGGGGCAAGGGGCGGAGATTGGGTGGGTGAGGGGGCCTTGCGCTTGCCCTGTGTCTCAAACCCTAAATCGTGTCCTCAATGATCTCCCTCCAACATCTCTATCTCTCGACTGAAACATTTTGGGGGTTGACTGTGACGTTACGTCATGCTTTATGCTCTCAAA
>DASTZT010000012.1:0-4280 GCA_035764225.1 Ktedonobacteraceae bacterium | reverse complement strand
ATTAGAAGGGGAGAGCTTTGTGATGAATGTACATGTATTGAAATATTGCCTACTCGCTGTTATGATTATAGCGGTCTTGACAATGGGAACCAACATAGATGGGTTAAAAAGGGAGAGGGCAAGCTCAGAGAGGACGGTTCCATGTTCAGTGTTGACTATGCGACGCTACGACAAATTATCCAGCAATTCATGTACACGGGGGTATTTCAGGCTCATGTAACGAATTCACGTCTTTTGCCTGAAGAGGGGAAGATAGAACTGCAAGCTAAAGAGGGTAACGTCATCGCTTGTCGGTTCGTGACCAAACAGGGGTTGGTACATTCATGGGATCGCTGGGAAACAGAACTGGCCCGCTTCGGGATCTTAAATTGGGACATGACAACATCAACTCAAGACATGCGGCAGGGGCTATCTCCCCTTGCCAAACCTCCCAAGCAATTCTCTCCAGCTTCATTGCCCACTGGTCAGCGCTCACCAACACCTTATCATGCGGTTAGCCTATCTCCAACGCAAATCAGTCAATGGCCGATCTTATATCGTCAGGTCTATACACTCATCGACGGCAGGCATCAGGTCTCGGATATTGCGCTCATGCTCCGCAAATCGGAGCGCGAAATTAAACAGATTATTGATGAGCTTATACGGCTTAACCTTGTTGCATTCCGTTAGTCGCCCACACGAGCTATATTTTTTCTTTAAAGGGAGGAAGCAAGCATGCAATCTCAGCAATCTTCACCATATTCTATTACCGGATTGAATCCATATCCCTGGATACGCTGGTGGTACAGGCTCGCTGCGCCGAAGGTACACCCACGCGCCGAAGAACTCCCGTTGAAAGAGCGCGAATTTTTGCGTAGGGGAAAACTTACCAGCATTGCGTTGCTCATTCAGTTAGTCGAGCTGATCATACAGATGATTCCGGCAAGCCAGGACGGCACAAACTCTTTGGCAGCCATCCTGATGTCTACAGCTTTCGTCATCATCGCTGTCTTTCTCAATCGTGCGGGAAAACTGCTGTGGGCGGGCTTGCTCGTGATTGCCGTTCTGGAAGTGGGCATGTTTAGCGTGGTGACATTCAGGGGTGTGCTGGATATTTCTAAAATTCCCCTCGTTTTTATTTTGACTCAGCCCTTACTCGTCTCCGTGTTGCTCTTTCCATCCTGGGGCGTCCTGGTGATGGCGGCCATCAATATGACGATGACAGCTATGATCCTGCTCTTATTTCCCAAGACGCCTGAGTTTCAAACATTTTTACAGGCGAATGCAGGGCCGATGTTTGGCGTTCCCCTCACCCTCCAGCTCCTCTGCGCTTTAATCTGCTATATTGTCATTACCAGCTTGCAAGAAAGTCTGATCCGCGCCGATAGAGCCGAGGAGGTAACGCGGCTCCAAAAAGTGATGGCCGAACAAGCCCGCCAGGAACTGCAAGCGAAGCGCCAGCTTGAGGCAAATGTCCAGGAGATTATCACCGGACTCACCCGTTTTTCCAATGGGGACAATCAGACGCGTATTCAGTTGGAGCAGGGAAGCCCTTTGTGGCCAATTGCCGGTAGCGTCAACAATATCGTCAGCCGCTTCGTGCGCCTGCGCGAACAGGAACGGCCAATGGAGCAGACGATGCTCGCACTACGAGCTTATCTTAGAGAGGTCCAGATGGCTAGAGCCACAGGCAAACCCCTGTCTCTACCCTATACGGGCACGGAGATGGACAGTCTGGTTAAGGAACTGCTTCAGTATGCCAGCACTCAACAGCCTCAACAGCCTCAACAGCCTCAGCAAAGTAGTCGCCCCTCTGGTAGCTGGCCGGGCGTGTGATAGCAGGGAGGGCAAGCGCGAGGCCCCCACCCAATCCCAACGTTGCATCGTCCAAAACCAAATCCTGGCGGTATCTACAATGTTGGACCGGAGGCGTAGGGGCAAGGGGAGGCGGGCGTGGTTGGGAAGGGGCCTCGCGCTTGCCCTTGTTTACCCTCTAAGCGTTTCCGAGCATGGTATAGAAGCGGCGCACGCACTGGTCGCAGATGAAAGCGCCGGGTGAAGTGGTGTTGCTTTCAGCGACGCCGATCTCTGATGGGAAAAGATGCGCAATCTGGGAGCCGCCACGCCCACAGAAGGAGCAACTCTGATTGCCTTCGGGAGAGATCAGCGCCGTACGTGCCTGCAAGAGGCTGATGCCCAACGAACGCAACAGACCCGCGCCGAGTCCTCCGCCTTCATTCATCAAGCCAAGCAAAAGATGTGTTGGGCGGATGCTCTTCTCTCCTCGGCTTTTCATCTCTTCTCCTGCTAGCACAATTACCTGTTTAGCGCGAGGAGTGAGCAGTCGGAGTGGCTCGGCTGGGGTATCTGTGGCTGGTCGTTCTCCTAACAGGCCTTGTTGCGCCTGGCGGTCGAAGATGAAAACGATGCCAGCGTGAACGATCTCTGGTGTGATCCCTAGCGGCGTAAGAAACGAGGCAATGCTGCCCTCGCTCGCCAGTCCCCATAGCTGGTGTTCGGTACCGATCCACCAGTGTTTCAGACGCAGCATCTCTTCGCGGGCCAATTCGTGTACGCGCAGGCTCTCCGGTGCCAGGAGTTTGACACAGACATCAAAAGGCGCTTCCTGTTCTTGCATAGTGTCCCTGTTCCTTTCCATTGTCTCCAGTTGAGCGGCCCGCCTCAGAGCGCGCAATTGCAGCACGCGAATATGGCTCGCGCTCGTTCCCAGTGCTTCGGCAATCTCGGATGCGCTATACCCCTGAAGGTAGCGCAGGCTCAAAATGTTGCGGTCACGTTCTGGCAGCAGGCTAAGCAGATGCTGAACGCGTATCTCGGCTTGCTGAGCCACCAATTCCGCGCTATCGAAAACGCGCAACTGCTCCTCAAGATCACCCAGCGAACGCAGCTCGTACTGACTTTGCGTCTGCCAGTAGTCAGCGATGGTCGTGCGTGCCGTCGCGTAGAGCCAGCCGCGCGCACTCTCAGCACTTTGATCCTCTTTGAGCCAGCGAAGCGCCTTGAGAAAGACCGTGCTGGTCAGATCCTCGGCCAGAGCGAGATCGCCAACTTTGCTGTAGATGGAACGTTGGAGGTCGGAGGCATACAAGCGGTAAATCTCCGCCAGCCAGTTTAAGCGATCCTGCCGCTGTGAATGGTTTGACGGCTGCATAGCACTTGCCATAGTTCCTTTCTGAGGCTTTCGGTTTTTCCACTGTGGTATACAGGTGGGCGTTACAAGGGGGGATTGAGGGTGGGATCAGGAGGAGGCGTTCCGGGGCAAGTGCTGTCCCGGAACGAGTTTGACATCTTATGAGCGTGTTGGATACGAGACAAAGATACTCTTGATTTCGCTGAATTCGTCAACCGCACCGGAGCCGAGTTCGCGATGGCCGTTGCCGCTCTCCTTCGTGCCACCGAACGGCAGATGAATTTCGGCTCCCGTCGTGGGCGCATTAAAGTAGAGCAGCCCAGTTTCGATGTCGCGCATCGCCCGGAAGGTCAGGCGCGAACTTTCGGTGAAGACCGACGTGGAGAGGCCGTAGCGCGTCGAATTGGCGATCCGCACGGCTTCTTCATATGAAGAGACGGGCAACAGCGTAACGAAGGGGCCAAATACCTCTTCGGAGGCGATGCGCATCTCAGGCTCTACGTCAGTGAAAATGGTAGGCTGGTAGAAGGCTCCCTCTGCATAGGCGTCGTCAGCGAGACGTGCCCCGCCAGTCAGCAGCTTTGCCCCTTCCCGCTTGCCAATTTCGCTATACTCATGCACCGCCTTCACCCGGTCCATGTTGACCAGTGGTCCCATCTCAATCTGTGGATCGAGTCCATCGCCGATGCTAAGCTTCTCCGCAGCTGCAACCAGGCGATCAGAGAATTCGCGCAACACGGCTTTGTGGACGATGACGCGGCTGGTTGCCGTGCAACGCTGTCCAGTGGTGCCGAATGCGCCCCAGACGACGCTTTCAAGCGCAATATCCAGGTCGGCATCGTCCAGCACGATCACCGCGTTTTTGCCGCCCAGTTCCAGAGCGCAACGGCGCAGGTCGCGTCCACAGATTTCCGCCACATGTCGCCCCACTTCAGTCGAGCCGGTAAGCGAAATCATATTGACGCCTTTATGACTAGCTAACGCGTCGCCCAACGAGCCGCCCGGCCCGGTGATAACGTTCAAGACGCCGGGTGGCAAGCCTGCTTCGCTCAATACTTCTGCCAGTTTCAGCGCCAGCAGCGGTGTATCGCTGGCTGGCTTAAGGACGACGGCATTGCCAGCCATAAGCGCCGGAAATGTTTTCCAGGCT
>DASTZT010000011.1:0-8399 GCA_035764225.1 Ktedonobacteraceae bacterium | reverse complement strand
GGCCAACTATACCCTGCTGATGCAAGAGTTCCGCAACGAGCTGGATAGCTACGGAGCGAGCATTGGCAAGCACTTCCTGTTGACGGCGGCAGTGTCAGCGGGTCAGGATAAGATCGCGAAGATGCAGACCGACCAACTCGGCAAGTATCTGGACTTTGCCGATGTCATGACCTACGATATGCATGGTGGTTTTGAGGCCACCGGACCAACTAACCTGCAAGACCCCGTTCACGACTCGCCCGGCGACCCATCGAAAGCTATTGCGCCCGGTAACGAGAAGTACAATATTGATACGGCGATCAAAGCCTGGACCACAGGGCTTCCTGACTACAATATCCCAGGCGGTTTCCCCGCCAATAAGCTGGTAATGGGCTTCCCCTTCTATTATCGTGGCTGGACCGGCGTTCCAGCTGGCAGCACACATGGTCTCTACCAGACGGCAACCGGACCATCTAGCGCCTTCTCCACTACCCAGACGGCGGGAGTGGCCGATTACAAAGAGCTGATATCAGCGGGGCTGGTCGGCAACGCGAGCGACAACTTCTTCGATCCCACCACGCAGGCATCGTGGATCTACGATGGCAACAACTTCTATACTGGAGATACGCCACAGTCTATCGCGTCCAAGACTACCTTCATTAAAAACAATGGCCTGGCGGGTGCCATGATGTTCTCGCTTGACGCGGAAGACCCAGGTGATACCCTGCTGAACGCCATCGCCAGCGGTCTGGGTGGTAGCTCAGGGCCTGGACCCACACCTACGCCCACACCAATTCCAACGAAAACGCCCACACCCACGCCAACAATGGTCCCAACGCCCACGCCGACGCAACCGGCTACGCCCACACCAACACCGACGCAACCTGGCCCAACGCCAACACCCACACCCGGCAACCTGGTAAGCAATGGTAGCTTCGAGACGGGCGATCTGAGCAGTTGGACGTGCAATAGCGGGGATATCGTGGTCTCCTCGCCCGTCCATAGCGGCTCGCACGCGCTGCAAATCACTCCCAGCAGCTCCACTACTGGCGAATGCGATCAAACGATCACCGTGTTGCCCAACCACACCTATACGCTTTCGGCCTTCGTCAACGGCCCCTTTGCCTACCTGGGTGTGCAGAATGGAGCTTCTACCTGGACGACGAGCAGTAGTTATACCCAACTGACCGTCACGTTTACCACAGGCTCATCAAGCACCATAACGATTTTTGTTCACGGCTGGTACTCTCAGAACAATGTCTTCGTGGACGACGTTTCCTTAAGCTAAGCATGTGGAGGGGAGCAAGTCTCCCCTCTGCTGTTGATACAACCGCGAACGATGAATCATAGTAGACCCCCTCGTCCTGCTTTTTGAAAAAAGGGAAAGCCTTGAAGTAAGGAAAACATTATGCTGAGCAATAAGCGTTTCAAGCTTGGGAGCCTGGGAGTTGTTGCCCTGACAGGGGTGCTCCTGCTCTCCCTTCTCACCGTTGTTCATATCCAGCCATCCACAGCAAAAGCGGCGACAACCGCGTTTACCCCCAATTGGTACAACGCGGCACCATATGTCATGCCATTGGCAAACAATCCACCAAACCTGACCACCGTCATGTCAGCAAGCGGGGTCAAAGCCTTTACATTGGCCTTTATCGTGGCTGATAACGGCTGTACTCCCGCCTGGGAGACCGATGCCGGGTTGGATGATGTTAGCACTGATACCCAGGCAGGACCAATCATTAATGCTATTCGCGCAGTCGGGGGCGATGTCGTTGTTTCCTTTGGCGGCTTTAACGGCACCAAGCTCGGTCAGACCTGCGGCACGCCCCAGGCCACAGCAGCAGCCATACAGACTATTATTAACAAGTATAATCTGAGAGCTTTAGACTTCGATCTGGAAGAGCCAGAGTATGAGAACGCGACTGCCATCAATAACGAGCTGGGGGCCGCGCAAATCCTGCAAGCCAACAACGCTGGCCTCTACGAATCGATCACGACTGCTGGCACAGCCAGCGGAACCGGCTTTTTCGGTCAGCAATTGCTGAACAATGCCAAGACGCTAGGCTATACGCCAAACAATTACTCGATTATGCCATTTGATGGTGGCTTTAGTGGGGCTAGCAGCCAGATCAGCGCATTGCAAAATTTCAATACGCTGTTGATGAACACCTTCGGCTGGAGTAGCGCAACGGCCTACGCCCATGAAGGCATCTCGTCGATGAACGGTCGCACCGATAGCGCGGAGTTTTTCCTGCAATCGGACTTCCAGACGGTGCTGAACTTTGCGGAAAGCAATCATCTGGCACGCTATACCTTCTGGTCGGTCAATCGCGACCGCCAATGTAACCCACCGGACAACAACGGCACCCTTTCGGGGACATGCAGCAGCGTGCCCCAGAGCGACTGGGATTTTACCAAGATTATCGTGCAGTTTGCTGGTGCGACACCACCGCCGCCATCCACTCCTACGCCTACACCGCCATCCACGCCAACACCAACATCCACACCGGGAACTGGTGGCGCATGCGCGGGCATTGCTCCGTGGAATTCGACCACAGCTTATGTCGGTGGCAGCAAAGTCACCTTCAACGGTTCCTTGTGGCAGGCCAAGTGGTGGTCAGAAGCTGACCAACCAGGCGGGGCGGCTGGAGTATGGACGCTGCTCGGAAGCTGTTAAGTTAAAAGCAAGCTCTCTTTAGCAACAAAAAAAGGTGTCGGCACGCTGGCACCTTTTTTGTTGCTAAATTTGAGTTTTCTCTTCGCCTTGCGGGGCGCTCTCGTCAGGCAGTATCATAAAGGGGCATTGTCCGCAGTAGCAGCAAAGGAAGGAAGATCCTGATGGCATCCTCTACGTTCCCCGACCTGGACGATATTTTTGCTTACGTTGATGACCACTCCGAGATATTTTTGTCACGATTGCTCGATTACCTGCGTCATCCAAGTATTAGCGCCTATGGAGAGGGCATTGCTGAAGTGGCGGAGTATATGGCCGGGGTGATAAGCCAGATGGGGCTGGCCGTCCAGATCCTACCCACGAATGGCTGGCCGATGGTCTTTGGAGAATATTACGTTGGAGCCGACGCTCCTACTGTGCTGCTCTACGGCCACTACGACGTACAACCGCCCGATCCATTGGAGGAATGGATCTCTCCGCCTTTTGAGCCTGACATTCGCAATGGCCGCATCTATGCCCGTGGCGTTGCCGACAATAAGGCTCAGCACTTCGCTCAGTTGATGGCTGTAGAGAGCTTGCTAGCCTGCGATGGTACACTGCCTTGCAATGTCAAAGTGCTGCTTGAAGGTGAGGAAGAGGTGGGCAGCCCACATATGCCTGAGTTTGTGCGTGCTCACCGTGATAAACTGCTGGCTGATCTGATGATTGTCAGCGATGGGCCAGTCCACGAGAATGGACAATCCACGATCAGCTTTGGCGTTCGTGGCGTGCTCGATCTCGAATTGCGTGCCAGGGGAGCCAATCGCGATCTGCATTCGGGCCACTGGGGCGGCATTGTCCCCAATCCGCTCTGGACCCTCGTTCACCTGCTCGCTACCATGAAAAATGAGCGAGGCGAGATTACGATTGATGGCTTCTACGAGAATGTGCAGCCTCTGACCGCGATGGAGCGGGAAGCATTAGCAAGCCTGCCCATCAATGTGGATGAGATCAAACAGTCGCTTGACCTGCCATATCTTGATGAGCCACGAGAACGCAGCTTTTTTGAACGCCAGGCCGCCTGGCCCACCCTGACGATCAACGGCATTCACGGAGGTTACGGCGGTCCCGGCTCGAAAACCGTTCTGCCCCACGAGGCCATCGCCAAGTGCGATATCCGCCTTGTCGAAGCTCAGACGGCTCAGGAAATTCTGGCAAAGGTCAAAGCCCATGTCCAGCGCCACGCCCCGGATGTCACCGTCACGAGTCACGGAGGCATGGACCCATCGAAAACTCCTCTGGATAGCCCCTATACCGAGCCGCTACGCCAGGCTATTACCGTTGCTCAAGGGGCAGATCCACTACTGGTACCGGCCAAAGGGGCCAGCCTGCCCAATTACGTCTTCACAAAAATCCTGGGCATTCCGGTCTTTGGTGTCCCCTACGCCAATCCAGACGAGGCTAACCACGCTCCCAACGAGAATATGGAGGTTGCACGTTTCTTTATGGGTATCAAAACTGGCGTTGCCATGCTTGCCTACCTGGGCGCGATGGCAAAATAGTAAGGGCCGGGCAACCGCAAGGGATTGCCCCTACAGCCCCTGCCCTATACGAGCAGCAAGGAGGATCGAGCAGATGACGACATTGAGCAGCATAGAGCAGGCCATTGTACAATCGGTCTCGCATGAACGGCTGATGGCTGACACGCGAGCGATAGCCCAGTGGGTACGCCTCTCAGGCACAGAGGATGAGCGCAAGGCGTTTGACTATATCGCTAACTCGCTGCGCCAGTGCGGCGTTGAACCCGTTCTCTATTCCGGCTACGGCTTTATTAGCTTACCCATCAGCGCACAATTGCGGGTTGGGCAAAAAGAATTGCAAGCCATCACGCACTCGATGGCAGTCAGCACACCTGAAGAGGGGTTGCGGCTGAGCGCGGTCTATGTGAGCAACGGGAGCGCAGATAGTTACGTCTCACAAGATGTAGAGGGCAGGGCTGTAGTGATCGACGGTATTGCGATGCCAGCCAAAGTGCTCGCCGCTCAGCAAGCAGGTGCTGCCGCCTGCATTTTTGCCAATCAGGACGAGCATGTCCATGAGATGATTGTATCGAGCATCTGGGGTTCACCAACGCCCGATAACAAACATCGGCTACCGAGGCTCCCCGTTGTCTCGCTGGGCAAAACGGATGGCGATTGGTTACGTTCTATGCTTACAGCAGGGCAACCGCAAGGGATTGCCCCTACGGAACACGGGGCCGAAGTACATTTGTTGACCCAGGTCTCAACAGGCTGGACGCAGATTCCCACCTTGATTGCCCAGGTGGACGGTCAGGAGGAGCCGGAAAAGTTTGTCCTGTTCTCAGGGCATATCGATTCCTGGCATTATGGCGCAATGGATAACGGCAGCGCCAACGCGACGATGCTGGAGACGCTACGCGCAGTGCTGCCTTATCGCCACACTTTCCGGCGTGGGCTGCGTCTGGCCTTCTGGTCGGGGCATTCGCATGGCCGCTATGCAGGCTCTACCTGGTACGCCGATCATTTCTGGGAAGACCTGGAGGCAAACTGTGTCGCGCATATCAACGTCGATTCCGTTGGCGGACAGAATGCCACCGTCATCAGCGAATCACCAGTGATGGCGGAGCTACAGCCGTGCGCCGCACGCGTAATCCAGGCGCTTACGGGCATCGAATATAACGGCACACGCTTCAGCCGAGCGGGCGATCAGTCTTTTCAGGGTCACGGCATCCCCTCGCTTTTCATGTCTCTCTCAGAGCAACCACCCAGAGCGGGCGATTCCGCAGCCGAACTATTCGGGGGATCGCCAGCGAAAAGCGGCGGCCTGGGCTGGTGGTGGCACACGACCGAAGATACCGCCGATAAGATCGATCCGGCTCTGCTTGTGCGCGATACGCAAATTTACGCCGCCATCATCCATCACCTCCTTTCCACGCCATTGCTACCGCTACAGATCAAAGCCTCGGCTGATGACCTGCTGCAACATCTGCACGTATGGCAGCAGAAAGCCGGGAAGCGGTTTGATCTCTCGATGGTCATCAAACGAGCGGAGGAGGTGCAAACTCAGGCAGCCCAGCTTCAAGAGTTGCTGAATAATGGCGTTGATACACTGTCATCAGCCACGATTCGGCAGCTAAATGAGATCATCCAGGCAGCCGAGAAGCCGCTTGTGCGCCTGAACTACACCAATTCTGACCCATACGCCTACGATCCGGCGCTCAGTCAGCCACCCGTGCCATTGCTCGCACCCATTGACGAGCTGCTAGCAACAACGCCCAATAGCGATACGGCATACGAGCTTCTGACTTTGCTGGTACGCCGGAGAAACCGGGTCATGCACGAGTTGGCTGAGGCGCGGCGCAGTCTTAGCGCAGGATTGGCAGTATTGCGCTAATCCTGAAAAACTTACTTTTGAGCATTCTCAGCTTCGCACTGGATCGCCTTCCAGAGAGATTCCACATGCTCGCGTTCGGTCAGGACGGAGCCGATGGAAACGCGCACCAGCCAGCGACCGTCCAGCTGGGCAGGCGTGAGATAGGCTGCACCCGAACGATTCACCCGTTCGGCCCAGGCGAGAGTATGCCGATCCAACGCTTCTCCCGTCAGACCGGGCGGTTCGTGGCGCACGCAGATCGTCTGGAGAACGACGGGAGCAAGGATACACCAGTGTGGAGTGGCACGAATCTGCTCAGCAAGCCACTGCGCATTGGCGATATCGCGGCGCAAACGAGCCTGCAATCCCGCTACCCCTTGCTCACGGATCAGACACCATAGCTTGAGCGCACGGAAACGCCGTCCCAGAGGGATGCCCCAATCGCGCAGATTTTTCACCCGATCATCTACCGCACTCTGTAAAAAGCTTGGGTTGGTGCTCATCACGCGTATAAGATGCTCCGGGTCGCGCACATAGTACAGCGAGCAGTCAAAGACGACTCCCAGCCACTTATGAGCATTCCATACCAGCGAGTCGGCTCCTTCGATGCCCTGCCACATCCAGCGACATTCGGGCAGGATCATCGCCGCGCCAGCCAGGGCCGCATCCACATGCATCCACATGTTATAGCGATGGGCAATCTGCGCAATCTCTTCCAATGGATCGAGCGCCGTTGACGCGGTGGTGCCGATGGTAGCGGCAACCGCACAGGGGATGAAGCCATTCGCGATATCAGTTTCAACCGCTGCTGCGAGCAGGTCGGAGCGCATGGCAAAGCGTTCGTCGGTCGGAATGCTGCGCACATTGGCACGCCCAAAGCCAGCAAGCAGGGCCGCTTTCTCGACCGAGCTATGGCTCTGCTCGGAAGCGTAGACAATCAGCGGCCTCTCCTCCCCTTGCAGGCCGCCACGCGCCAACGAGTAATTGGTGCTGCGTTCGCGAGCGCAGAGCAGAGCTACCAGCGTGCTTGTCGAGGCGGTATCCTGAATCACCCCGCTCCAGGCATCTGAGAGACCAACCATCTGCCGCACCCAATCGGTAACGACCTCCTCCAGTTCGCTCAAGGCCGGGCTGGATTGCCAGGAGAGGCCAATCACGCCCAGGCCAGTGCTAAGGTAGTCGCCCAACACGGAGGCAAACATGCTATTGGCCGGGAAATACCCATAGAAGTTGGGGGATTGCCAGTGCGACAGGCCAGGCACGATGATTTGATCAAGGTCGCGGAAGATCTCTTCGAACGATTCAGGGGATTCGGGAGGCATAGTGGGAAATTGCGCCCGGACCTCGCCAAGCTCGACCCGCGACATCACCGGAAACTCTGCGACTCTGGTGCGATAATCGGCAATCCAATCAACAATCTGATGACCAATCTGGCGAAATTCTTCTGGATTCATATATATCTCTCTTCGTTAATAGCTCAATGGGCGAATAGGGCAGGGTAGGGGCAAGCCCTACCCCTACAGAAATAATGGTTCAATGGCAAGCAGGGCAGGCGCAAGGCACTGCCCCTACACATGTGCATAGACATGCTGACATGCCCCTATTAGGCGAGTTTTTCGAGGATGAAATCGGCGAACGCGCGAATATGTTGTTCGGCGGGGACATAGATGCCACCGGAGCGAAAAGCTTTTGAGGACATGCCCTGCTGAGCCAGCTCGCACACTTCCCAATCCTGGCGATTAACCAGATCAAAAATCTCGACGGCATCCATCGGGTCGAAGTCTGGTCTGCTCATCACCACCGGATCAAAGAGCCATTCACAGACTACGCGCGAATGGGTTGGCCCCTCAGGCCAGACGGTATGAATAACGACATGATCGTCAAACAGGTTGAGCAGGATATTCGGGAGCAGAACCTCGCCATAGTAGCGCCGTAGATCCTCTGCCAACAAGCCTGGAAGCGACGGGCGGCTGGCCTTGCCAGTAACGGTAAACGCTTCGACACCATCGCCTAATATAGCAGCGTCGCCACCATCATAAGACTTCCCTGAGCGGAAGCCGGGCAGCAAATCACACAGTTCGGGATGCATCGGGGCGCAGTGATAGCACTCCATAAAGTTCTCAAGCACCAGCTTCCAGTTCGCCTCCAGGCTGTATGTGATGGTCTTCCCGATTTTTAGCGTCCCCAGACCATAGCGGGCAAAAGGAGCATAGCTGCCAAAGCGTTTCTCGATCAGTTGATTAAGCTGCTCGGTTACTGACGATGGGTTGTCAGCCAGGCTGAGCCAGATAAAGCCTTCCCACAGTTCCAGGGCTACCGGAAAAAGTCCGTAGGCCGCGCGGTCAAACTGCTCATCAGCCAACACATTGGGCGCTCC
>DASTZT010000010.1:0-4626 GCA_035764225.1 Ktedonobacteraceae bacterium | reverse complement strand
AGTCGATGGACTACTCAAACAAAGCCACATTTTCCGTGAGAATCAGCAAGTTGGCGAGCTGATTATGGATTCGAATGACCAGGAGCGCGAGCGTGGCATTACGATCCTCGCCAAAAACACCGCTATTACGTATCGCGACGTAAAAATTAATATTATCGACACCCCCGGACACGCCGACTTCGGCGGAGAGGTTGAGCGCGTGCTCAATATGGCCGATGGCTGCATCCTGCTGATCGACGCGGTTGAAGGGCCAATGCCTCAGACGCGCTTTGTGCTGCAAAAAGCCTTAGAGCTGAACCTGCAACCCATCGTCGTGATCAACAAAATCGACCGGCGCGATGCCCGCATCGACCAGGTCGTTGAGTGGACTCAGGATCTCTTCCTGGAGCTGGCAACCAGGGATGAGCATCTTAACTTCCCGATCCTCTACGCCATTGGGCGCGACGGTGTGGCGATGTATCACCCGAACGACGAGCGCAAAAACCTGGAGCCGCTCTTCGAAACGATTCTTAATACCGTGCCCGTGCCTCGCGTCGATGTCGATGCGCCATTGCAGATGCTGGTCGCTGCCCTGGACTACGACGACTACAAAGGCAAGTACGCCATTGGCCGCATTGTGCGCGGGCGCATCACGCCCAATAGCTTTGTAGCGCGGATCAATCGCGACGGCGTGACCTCGCGCCAGAAGATCAATCTAGTGCTGACCTATAAAGGCTTGCAACGCATTGAAGTGTCAGAGGCGCAGGCGGGCGATATTGTCGCGTTGACAGGCATTGCCGATGCCAACATTGGCGAGACCATTGCCGATGTCGATGTGCCGGAAGCCTTGCCCACTATCGCCATCTCTGAGCCAACGCTCAAAATGACCTTTGGTGTCAATACCAGCCCCTTCGCGGGCCGTGAGAGCAGATATCCAACGTCGCGGCAATTACGCGCACGCCTCTACCGCGAGCTAGAAACCAACGTCAGTCTGCGCGTCGAGGATGGCAACACGCCCGACGAGTTTATCGTCTCTGGGCGCGGTGAGCTGCACCTCTCCGTCCTGATCGAAACCATGCGTCGTGAGGGCTACGAGTTCCAGGTCTCGCGTCCCGAAGTCATTACCCGCGAAGGCGCGAATGGCCAGACGCTCGAACCGATTGAGCATTTGGTAATTGATACCAAAGACACTTTCATCGGGGTGCTTACTGAGACGCTGGCAGCGCGTAAGGCGCAACTGCGCAATATGACCAACGACGGCCTGGGCAATGTGCGCCTGGAATACAACATTCCCACGCGCGGCCTGATCGGCTTCCGCAACACCTTTCTGACTCTGACGAAGGGCAACGGCGCGATGAGCAGCATGCTGATCGATTTTGAGCCGTGGCAGGGCAAAATCGGCACGATCCGCATGGGCGCGTTGATCGCTTCAGAGCAGGGCACTGCCGTCACCTATGGGCTAAATAACGCACAGTTGCGCGGCGATACCTTTATCGAGCCTGGCACCCCGGTCTATGAGGGCATGATCGTCGGCTTGAATTCGCGCCCGGCTGATCTGGTCGTCAACGTCTGCAAGGAGAAGCAGAAGACCAACATCCGCTCCTCCACCGCTGACATCGCGGTCCGTCTGACGCCCCCCATCATTCTGAGCCTGGAGCAATCCCTCGACTTCATCAACAACGACGAACTCGTCGAGGTCACACCTCAAAATATTCGGTTGAGGAAACGCTATCTAACCCAGAACGAGCGCGCACGCAACCGCGAGCAGGAATAAAAAAATTTGACGGCACTTCATGCCTGCTGGAAGGCATGGAGTGCCGTCGCCTTCGTACCGACCTGATTCTATCGCGTCCGATTTATCGCCCATCCACCCCTCGCTCGGCTTCCCATGCGGTATCATTGTGGCAATCTCGTTGATGGGAAGACGCTTCAAAAAAAATGGTCCTCGTGGCTACCCAGCCGTTCACGTCGCTTAAAGGCGCTCTTGGCCGGGAAACGGCTCGACATTTTGTCTTTGGGACGGCATTGGAATGGAGAAGTCGCGGTGTATAGGCGATAAATCGGACGCGCTGAAGCGAGTCGGTACGAAGGAGAGCGACGCTCCGAGATACGATATAGGAGAGAGCAAGCTGGGGACCAAAGCCAGAGCGACCGGGGCTGGTGGCAATCGGGATCGTCATAGAGCCAGTGCCCGTAACCGGATTAGCGGCAAACTTCTCACCAATGCCGCGAATGGCACCTCCACCCTTTGGCAAAGAGATCGATGGAGCGGCAATCTGGTTTTGCCGGGAAGAGTTTTGCTGGTCCTGCTTCACATTTTTTGGAGTTTCAGCCAACATAAAATGGTCCTTTGATCTGGAAATACAGAACACGATATAACGTGGGCAAGGTGCTGTTAACGAGAAAGGATGTCACAGTTTCTACTAAAAGGTGCGATAGGATATAAAATGCGGGATGTCACAGATATTATTGCCACCGTCTTTCCTCCCTATACATAGACAAAACATTTGTATCTGGATAATAGACGATGGCGGAAGAGTTTTTTTGGGGATTTTATCGACTGGTAGCTTGATTAGTGGGCAACCTTTTTTTGAAGAGATTATACATAAATGGACCTCTTGCCAGAGATTGCTCTCTCTGGTATGCTTCATTCATTGATAATGTTTTTTATCACTGAAAGGAGGTGCGACTTATGAAGAACATACCCATCCCTTTAACGAGACAACGCACTTGGCCAGAGAAAAGCTGGTGTTGATTTACACATACACCTCCGTCTGCTGGTCTTGAGGAAGGTAGTCGATTCCACACCTCTTTGAGGTTCTCTTAATGATCTTCCTTTCAGGTGCGTCGCCTCAACTGATCCCATTGTTCTCTACTTTCCTACAGGGCAGATGCTGTCCTGTCTTTGAGACGATTTCACCAAAAAAGTGAGGAAGAACATTTCATGTCCCAACATCCTTTTAAGCCCCTGCTCCTTGACCTGTTGCACCAAGCTCAGATCAACCAGAATGCTTTTTTCCAGCAGTTGCCTGTCGCCGAACTAATGACTGGAGGTTCGCCAGGCTGCTGGTCTGCCAAAGACCATGTGGCCCATATAACGTTCTGGCGTCAACACCTTGTGCTCAGATTGCAGGCGATCATTCGGAAAGAGTCACAACCAGAAGCCCAAAACTTTGAGCAACTGAACCCGCTGATCTTTGAAGAGCAACGTTATCGTCCCTGGTCATCTATCCTCTCTGAATCGGATCAAGTATATGCTGATCTTATCGCGCTCACTGCCCAACTAACAGAAGAAGACCTGACGGATTGGAATCGCTTCGACTGGATTGAGGATGGCATGCCGCTGTACACTTCCTTTATGGGCAACTGCTATGAGCACACGCAAATTCATCTGGCACAGTACTTGCTCGACCGCCATGAGGACGCTCGTGCTCTAGCGATCTATGAAGTCTGGGCCAAGAGGGTCATTGAGGCAGGAGTACCTGCAACCCTCAAAGGCTACATTCTCTATAATCTGTCCTGCTTTTACGCAACGCACAATCAGTTAGAGAAAACGAGACCAATCTTGCAGCAAGCTTTCACTCTATGTCCTACATTCAGGGAATTTGCACTGTCCGACCCTGATCTGGCTGCCTTGCGCTCTGAATTTCTCTAAATAACTTCTGCAGAGAAGATTGCCACGGAAATAGTTTGTGGTATTAGCTCATGAGTGGGTATCATCCGAAACCTTCAGGCCCATCCTGCAAGTGGTTCGAGGCTACAGGTTTTCCTGGTGGGTTTGAAGGCTTCGGAGGAGAGGAACACAGGTTCCATTAGCCTGCTCATTCCAGAACAGGTTTTTAGAACGTCACAGTATTGCCAGCTCCCTCTCGCCTGGCGCGTTGATAGACCAGGCTCGCGGCTGCCATATCTTCGCAGGCGTGCCCCATCGCTTTGTAGACGGTAATCTGGTCGTTGGATTGCCGTCCCAGGCTCTCGTCTAGCAGAAGCTCACCAAGTTCTGTGCCTATACGCGGATCGAGGCCGACCAGTTCTGCGCAGCCTGCTGGCGGAGGCGCGAAGGCCAGGCGCGTCTCCACAAAGAGGCGGCCTTGCTTGATCGCCGCAGGGTCCAACTCCCCGCCTGGAGGACTATAGCCAACCGAAGTAACATGCGTTCCTGGCGCGAGCCAATCCGCAGAGATTACCGGCTCCGAGGCATCGGTACAGAGACACACCACGTCGGCTCCTCGCACCGCCTCTTCAGCCGTCTCAACCGCCCGCGCTCTGGCATCGCTTGCGGCGAGTTGCTCGGCGTGGGCAAAGTGACGCGAGGCGATGCGGATCTCAGCAAATGGGCATACGCGTGGCAGCATGGTTAGATGCGCCTGACCCTGCACGCCCGCGCCAATAATCGCCAGCGTTGGCGTATTCTTGCGAGCCAGCAGCCGGACCGAGAGCGCCGCCACCCCAGCCGTACGCAGGCCAGTGATATACGTACCATCCATGAACGCAAGCGGGGAGCCTGTCTGCGGATCGAACAGGCAGACGAGGGCCTGGTGCGTGGGAATGCCCAGTCGCAGATTATCGTGAAAGATCGAGACCAGTTTGATGGCGATTTGCTGGCCCTGTTGATAGGCGGGCATGGTGAGCAGAAACCCGGTATCG
>DASTZT010000009.1:0-2908 GCA_035764225.1 Ktedonobacteraceae bacterium | reverse complement strand
GCGGGATCAAAATCGACGTGACCAGCATCTCCGCCACATGCGAGGGAGCGCGGCTCGTTCGGCTTAAGCGTTGGGCGCAGAAGCGGGCCGTTAGCCATCCCCACAGGCTCAGGCCGCAGCACGTCCAAAAGCGCGAACCCTTCAATGTCGCCGTCAGCATCAGGAGCAAGGCACCCACAATGCAATAGTAATGCCAGGGAGGGCTGCTCTGGATTTTTTGCCAGTAGAGTCCGGGGTGCTTTTTAAAGAGCAAAGCATTAAACATACTTTTGCGTTGCTGGCTCAGGCTGATACCCCAGCGAGCCGGGCGCACGGGATGGATCACCACTGCATTGGGTACGCAAGTATATTGCGCGTGCTTTTCCAGCAATGTAAAGAACAGATCGCTATCCTCGCGCCAGGGAGCGGTAAAGCGTTCATCGAAGCCGCCCACTATCATCAGAGCCTCGCGCCGATAGAAGCTGTTCGCGGTCACAAACTCGCTGTTTGCCAGGTGGGAGGCATTGTACTCGTAATCGGTGGGATTCTCTGTCAGCGGGACTACGATGCGACCAGAAACCGCCAGAATGTCGTCGGTAAAACCGCTCAGGCCAGCTTGTAGCCAGCCCGGCGTTGGGATGCAATCGTCATCGGTAAAGGCAATGATCTCGCCTCGTGCGGCTCGCCAACCAAGATTGCGAGCGGTAGCCGGTCCGTGAGGTATAGATGCGTCATCTACCGGAAGGTAACGCACGCAATGGCCGCAAGGTGCTACGCGTTTCGCCCAGTTCTCGACCTGCCGCCTGGTTTCAGCACAGGCCGCGTCATCAACGATCAAAATTTCGTATGCTGCTGGCTCAAAGAACTGGGACACGAGAGCGGCAATACAGCGATCCAGCAGGTCGCGCCGTTTGAAGGTTGGTACCACCACAGAAACAAAGGTATTCATTGGCCATCCCGCGCCTTTTCTAATAAAAATGAGCCTATCACCAGCGCGTCCAGAGGAGAAGTCCAGAAGCATTCCACGGCATCGCGAGGTGTACAGACAATCGGCTCGCCTCGCGTATTGAACGAAGTATTCACCAGCACAGGCACACCCGTTCGCTGTTGAAAAGCCTTGAGCAGGTCATAGTACAGGGGATGCTGCTCGCGGTTGATCGTCTGGATACGTGCGGTGCCATCAACGTGGCGCACCGCCGGAATCTGATCGGCCTTGTCGGGTAGCACATCGTAGACAAAGAGCATAAATGGCGATTGTCCCGCATTGGCGAACCACTTTGGGGCCTCCTCTTCCAATACCACCGGGGCAACCGGGCGGAAGTCTTCGCGATCCTTAATCTCGTTCAGTTTGCTCTGCATAGAGGCATGCAGTGGTGAAGCCAGAATCGAGCGAGCACCCAGGGCGCGTGGGCCAAATTCCATCCGGTGCTGGAACCAACCAATAACCTTATCTTCCGCCAGCAGGTCAGCCGCCTCCTGCGCAACATTTTCCAGGCGGCGATAGGGAAGCTTGGACCAGCGCAGAAATTGCTCTATCTCGTCATCGCTATAGCTCGGTCCCAGAAAGGCATGCTCCATATGGTAGGAGCGTTCGCAGCTCTCTCGTTCCAACATATCAATCCAGAGCGCCGCGCCCAGAGTCGTTCCCGCATCACCGGCTGCTGGCTGCACCCAGACGCGTTTAAACGGCCCGTGATCTCGCAGACGAGCATTCATTACGCAGTTCAGAGCCACACCGCCAGCCAGGCATAAATCATCCATCCCCGTAGTATCGTGCAGCCAGGAGGCCAACGCCAGCACCGTTTCCTCCAGTGCCATCTGAAGCGAGTGAGCAATATCGTAGTGACGCTGCTCCAATGGGCCGCCCCTTAGACGGCGCGGGCCGAAGCGTTCTTCCAGGCGTGGAGGGTGAATAGTAAAACGCCCGTCCTCTCCCAAATGGATCATCTCGCGGAATTCTTTCAGATAACATGGTTGACCAAAAGAGGCCAGGGCCATCACTTTATACTCATCGGAGGAATGCAGGAAGCCGAGATATTCTGTAACCTGCTCGTAGAGCAAGCCGAGCGAATGGGGCATAGGAACCTGTCCCAACCAGTAGAGCTGATTCGCTATTCCGACGCTGTAGCTGGTCGTGGCCATCTCTCCTCGCCCGTCCAGCGTCATGACGGCGGCTTGCTGGAATGGCGAGGGGAAGAATGCGCTGACAGCATGGGCCAGGTGGTGCTCCACAAAATGCCAGCGAAAAGGGCCATCATAGCGCACGCCACGAAAACGCGCCTGCAAATGATGAGGAGCGCCACTCGCCAGGTGACGAGGGGCATTAACAATCGAGGATAAGAAGAGCGGGTCCCAGGGCGATTCCCAGCGTCCAGAGCTAGCATGGGCACTCGGCTGCAGAGGAAGCGTGATGATAGTCTCTTTATGATCCCAACCTGGAAACAAATAAGGATCATAGGAATAAGCGATATGCTCGACCTCAGCCAGCTTGATGCCCCCTTCTCGCAAGCAATAGTCAATGGCATGGAAGGGTAATTCATACGTCGCGAAAGGGATAGGTCGCTTTCCATGCTTGATGTGCGTGAAACGCTCTTCTTCGGCTGCCGCGATTACTTGCCCATCTTTGACCAGGCAGGCGGCGGGATCATGATAGGCGGCATTGATCCCAAGCGTGTGCATTAGCATTCCTCCAGCGTCTTCCTGATAGGTGGAACCCTTTAAAGTAGAGTTTATGTAGAAATTTGCGGTTTTGATCCGGTTATTTATGATGTTTTTATTCTACATATCTCCCTTGAGAACATACTGAGCAATTAACATATCTTATTGATAGTATCATAATATATTCTAAAGCAATATTCCAAGCTCTTCCACTAATAGAACAATGACAAGTCCATCCCGACGAGGGCAAGCGCGAGGCCCCAGCCACCCC
>DASTZT010000008.1:0-7025 GCA_035764225.1 Ktedonobacteraceae bacterium | reverse complement strand
TAGCTTCCGGGCGTATCGATCTGAGGAAGAAACGTGCCTAGAGTTTGATTATAGAGCACAGCAATCGAGGGGAGCGTGGCCTGTGGAGGCAAGGGCACCGTCTGTTGGGATAAGCGAGGAGCCTGGAAAGGGCCATCGATCAAATATTGGGCCACAAAAAAAGCAACCCAGTTTAGCATAATCGTCGTCACAACCTCGTGAGCACCTCGCCACGCTTTGAGCGCGCCCACAATGCCTCCCCAGACAGCCCCGGCCAGCGCGCTGGCAATAATCATTAAAGGAACCAGAATCCAGCCAGGCCAGGTGGAGAGTTCAATGCCAATCAGCCCAGCAGTCACGGCTCCTACCGTCAGTTGCCCCGCTGCTCCAATATTGAACAGTCCAGCCCGGAAAGCGATAGCAACCGAAAGGCCAGTGAAAATCAGGGCTGTGACTTCGACGAGACTATATGAAGTGCTTTGGAGATTGCCAAAAGAGCCAGCATAGAGATTCTGGTACGCTGCCATCACACTGGTAAAGCGGTCCACGATTGAGCCTGGAGAGGTAATTATAATAATGATGCTTCCGGCGATCAGCGCCAGCAACACCGCGAAAAGCGGACCGCCGAGAGCCATTTGTAGTTTGTGGGTCCATAACGCAAGTTTTGATGTGGACGAGGGGGTTCCACGGTTCGCCGTTGGCACAGCCATACTGGCTCCTCCTGTGCGAAATGTAGTATCTTCCTGCTTATGGAAGGCAATAAATCTGTTAACTTATCATAACATCGGAGATAGGGAGAAACAAGTGGGCATTTTTAGGGCAATGTCGTCTCCAGACAGAGCGAACATCGCATATTGTGTATCAAAGTAGTAAGCACACAATATACGATGTTCGCTTTTATCTGGCTGACACTTTATGGAACTGTATTAGGAATAGAGAGTGCGCCCGATTTGATCTGCGCGATCAGGTTGTCCGCTGCCGTCTTGGCATCGGCAGGAACATCGCTGCTGGGCGTGGCATAGCCGACGCCATCGCTCTTTAAATCGAATGCAGCAGGGTTGTTGCTATATTTACCAGACTCAAACGCCGTAATAGTGTTGGAAACAGCCTGATCGACGCGTTTGAGGGCGCTGGTGATGATACTTTTATTCACAGAAGCCTGATCTTTATCAACGCCAATGCCGTACACGCCCTTCTCGTCTGCCGCTTGCAAAGCACCAATGCCACAACCGCCCGCAACCTGGAAGATGATATCGGCCTGATGCTGATTGATCTGGCTCAACGCTACGTCTTTGCATTTTGCAGTATCATCGAAGCTCTGAGAGTAGTTGTAAATGACCTGGACGTTGGGATCGACCTTCTGCGCACAAAATTTATAACCAGCAATATAGTGATCGACGGGAGGGATCTTCACGCCGCCAACGGCAGCGATAGTATTGTGGCCGAGCAACTTAGGCACTTTCGCCTTGCCATCCAACTCCATCTGTCCGGCTACTGCTCCAACCAGGCAACCTGCCTGCTCTTCTCTGAAGTAGAGCGGCGCAACATTAGGCAGCGGATCGCAATTCCCTTTGGCGTCGGTCGCGCACGAATCGATCAAAGCGAACTTTTTCGTTGGATTGGCTCTGGCAACCTGATCGAGCGCCGTTGCCATCAAAAAGCCCACGCCGATGACCAGGTCTGAACTTTGGGCGGCGCGGGTGAGATTGCTAACATAATCGCTCTGTGTCTTCGTCTCGATCACTGCTCTGGGAAAACCATATTTTGCTCGTGCTTGCTCATACCCCGTATTCGCCAGTTGATTAAAACCTTGATCGTTGAGTCCACCAATATCGGTCACCAGGGCCACCGTCTTCACGTTGTTCGCTGGTGGATTGCCGCCACCACCGGTCCCGCCTCCGCAGGCTGTAAGCAGCATAGAAAATACAGCGAGCAACGAGATCATAGAACTCAGAGTTCCCAACCTTCGCATACGTAACATCCCTCAATCCTTTCTTCGCTAGACAAGATACTATGCACAGTGGGCCTGTGCCAATGCGCCATCAGGGAAAGCCACGGATTTTAAACAAGAGGAATAGATCGTTACTTTCCCAGACCTCCTATAACATTGATGACACACTCTATAATTGCGTATTCCTATCTTTACATCTTGAGAGAATAGATAGTGGATGTAGAGATAGGAAGTGACAACGAACGGATCTACGTACATATGTACGTGAATCCAAATGCATTTTATCACACAAACCTGAGCCATCAGACAAATATCGCAGCCCCTCTGATTGCCTCTGAGGAAAACAGACAACCATCCTGCTGTTTTTCAGAGCAGGCCATCACAAGTGCATCACGCTAATGCAAATTTAATCAAAAAAGAGCTTCTGGGCGAAACCAACCAATCACGCAGGACGTATGAAAGTTAACGCAGAAACATCTGGAGGTAGTAGTTGACAGCTTTATGAGATGGTGGGTATGGATATGTACAAAGTTGAGAACGTTTCCTCAAGCAACAGTAAAATAGATCAAAAAACGATCCTCGTCGTAGAAGATGACGCCAGCATCGGTTTCCTGCTGGTCGAAGCTCTGAGGCAAGAGACGCCTTATATGGCTATGCTAGTAAGCGATGGTATACAGGCACTTAAGATTGCCCATAGTATCAAACCAAGCCTGTTTATTACTGATTACTGGCTGCCATATATCAACGGCCTTGAACTCTATGATCGGCTTCAGGCCACCAAAGATCTGGCAGATACGCCTACAATTATTATGAGTGCTTACCTCCCTGAGCAAGAAGTGAAGAAACGCAATCTGGTCGGCTTGAATAAGCCGTTCGAGCTAGACGAGTTCCTGGAAATCGTCACAAAGCTGCTGGCCTGAGCCAGGCAATTCCACGATGGCTGTGCTATCGTGTGCAAATAGATCAAAAAAAGGCACCTTTGGCGGTGCCTTTTTTTGATCCACTATTATCTCCACAAAAGGAATTATTTTGCCGCCATCAGTGTTACTTTTGCCGATAGCTACCTTCATCTGGATAATCAGGAGAAATTTTATGAACATTGTGGCCGCCATCGCTGGCGTTATTTTAATTTTTACGATCCTGCAAGACTGCTTCGAGACCATCGTCCTGCCTCGTCGCGTCAGACGCAAATTCCGACTGACCCGCCTATTTTATAGTTCTAGCTGGCTACTCTGGGCGACAATCGCGCGCAAGATTCGCTCAAGCAATCGGCGAGAATATTTTATTAGCTTCTATGGGCCACTCTCGTTATTGTTGCTCTTAGTTATCTGGGCCGTCATACTGATTATAGCTTTCGCGTTAGTGCAGTGGGGCTTCGGCTCTGCTATTGAGGCGCGGGAGAAGGCTGTAGGTTTTACGACCGACCTCTATCTGAGTGGCACAACCTTCTTCACCCTCGGCCTGGGTGATGTGGTACCGCTTTCTGGATGGGCCAGAGTTTTTACGGTGATGGAAGGTGGGCTGGGCTTCGGATTTTTGGCGCTGGTGATTGGCTATGTGCCAATCATCTATCAGGCGTTTTCGCGCCGCGAAGCTGAGATCACCTTGCTTGACGCCAGGGCAGGCTCTCCACCAACGGCAGCCGAGTTTATACGACGCCATATCAAAGAAGATTTAAACACAGCAGAGTTCGTCGAATTTATACGGAGTTGGGAACGCTGGTGCGCCGAATTGCTGGAAAGCCATCTCTCCTATTCCGTTTTGTCATACTACCGCTCCCAGCATGACCATCAATCGTGGCTGGCAGCCCTGACCACCATTCTCGATGTCTGTGCTTTGATGATGGTTGGCTTCGACGATATTCCAGAACAGAGCGGCAAATTTACCTTCGCGATAGCTCGTCACGCCATCGTTGACCTTGCCCAGTCTTTCGGGACAGCGCCATCCCCCCCTAAAAAAGATCGGCTCTCAGCAAGCGAATTCGCTCGCTTACGGCAACAACTGGCGGATGCGGGGATCAGGTTTCGCGATGAAGCAACGGCGGAAGCAAGGCTTGCCGATCTACGCAATATGTACGAGCCATATGCTAACGCCCTGGCCAATTATCTACTCACGCCTCTTCCAGAGTGGATCGCGACCGGGGAAAACGTTGATGACTGGCAAAGTAGTATCTGGGATCACTTTGCGCTGACCTCGCAACGCCCAACCCGTAAAAGATGATGCTTGATCCAACACAATGCCGACACCTTTGCTGGTGTCGGCATGATAGTGCATGGGGTTCTGTTCTTTAACTGTAACCGTTCATTATGCCTCGCGCTGTTTGCGATGGCGTAAGAACCAGATACTATCTGGTCACGAACATCACGCCGGGGCCAGGCGAAAACTGCCAGGTAGTGACCGCCCAGGGACGACTTCCCCAGTTCATTGAGCTGGCAACCACTCGCCCATTGTTGAGAACGCGCTCAACTACAGCAACATGGCCTAGCGGCGACGCTCCCTGGACTCCCGGCTGGAGTACCATAATATCTCCAACCGCCGGAGATTTAGAAACATGCCAGCCAAATTGATAGGCACGCGCCACCCATTGCCACGCATTGGCCTGAGTCCGCCACGGCACAAAAAATCCGTGCAACTGGTAGTAGCGTTGATCGGCCCACCATGTGCATACCCCGTAAGGAAAAACGTTTACATGCCCAACAGGGGCATGGCTTGTTTTTTTAACAAGATCCGAACCTGTATTAGCAACAGAACTAGATCTTGTAGGAACGACAGGACTCCGGGTTGTATTAACAACAGAACCAGATCCGGAGCTGGCATTCGCAGCAGGGCCATGACCGGTTCGTTTGGGAAAATAAACCGGAATGTCTCGCGTCGGCTGAGTGCTCTGCGCGATGGAAATATCTCCGGCATGAGGGATGCAAATTACCTGGTGGTTAAATATCGAATTAACGTTGGTGATGTGGTTGTATCTTGCAAGAATGGACCCATTTGTACCGTAACGAGTGGCGATATTGTCCAGGGTATCACCTGTTCCAGCGAAGTATGGACGATCACCAGCCGAGCAGCCGTTAAAATAATTCGCCTGCACTTCCTGCAAACTCGTTCCTACGGTTGTTCCTGTCAGCAGTAGTCCAACTACGACTATACTCACCTTCACTACAAATCTTACTACGCTATGTCTCTGGAATAACTTCCAGATATATTGTGCTTGCAATGTACCCTCTCTCGAATATACAACTTGCAGACCCCCTGCAACCTGCCTTCTCCCGCTCATTGAAGCGCAGACGGATGTGTACGCCGTCTGACCTATCAATAAGTGGAAGCAGACATATATTAGCACTATACAGAATAGGTTAAAATGATGTACGTTGATCTATAACAAAAATAGGTCATATACCTGTAAAAGACAATTTGATATGTGTGGGAGGCTTTGTGTATTTTCGAGAGGAAAAATTGAGCAAAAAAATAGCCTGAGCATGCGTATTCAAGTACATATCAGGTACGCCGATTTATACATACGCTCAGGTTATTTATAGAGGCCTGGATACCAGAGCAGGTATTTTATAATCTCTGTTTGCGCTTTCCAAGCAGATCCTGGCCAGTTTGTTGCTGGTCGTAGGATTGTGCATAGGGCTGCGGTTGACCACCAGTCACATCTGGAGAACGATCCGCTTCACCGGGTGTACCTGTTTCCTGGTTGTAAGCAATTTCAAGCACCTGCTCGCGGCGTGTAGGATTCTCGACGGAGCGCATTCCCTGCGGGGGCGGCGTTATCCACGGTCCCGGCACTGAAGTGGGCCATGTCGGATAATGAGGTTGTACCTCCTCCTGGATCGCTTTCTGGCCATCTGGTATCCCTTCCTGGAGAGCCCTTTGCTGATCTTGCGTGGCACTCTGTTGCAGCGCCTTTTGTTCCTCAGAAGTCAGATCCTGGACTTTTTGCTCTTGAGCCATTATTGCTGCCTTTCGATCTTTCTTTGCGCTTGTCTCGCAGGGACATCTATGGAAATTCACCTATCCAGATGGTACCAATTTTAGTCCCAGTGAGCACAAAAAAACTAGTATTTCAGGGACGGAAGACCCTGGAAACACTTCTTGACTCGTCCCATAATGGGGAAGATAGACCTTTATGTTGTATTGTACACCGTTACATCCATAGAGTGTGATAATGGTAGGAGGGATGAGCTTGAAAATTTTGATTACGGGTGCAACTGGCTTGCTCGGTGGACATTTAATCAAAGAATTACGGCAGCGCCGGGAGCATATCCGGGCACTGGTATTACCGATAGAGGATACAAGTAAGCTGCTGGAGCAGGGCGTGGAAGTGGTAAAAGGCGATATTACCAATAGGAGCACGTTAGATGCCGCAGTCAAAGATATTGATCTCGTATTTCACCTGGCTGGTATGATGGGAGTGTGGCGTTCTTTTGCGGACTATCATTTGGTCAATGTCATCGGTTCCGAAAACCTTTATAAAGCGGCGCAAAAAGCCGGGGTGCGTCGTTTTGTGCATACCAGCTCGCATACCGTTTATGGTCTGGGACATGGTCGGTTTTTAAGCGAGGATAGCCCCTTGCGGCCCGATCCCGATCCCTATAGCCTGACGAAGGCTGAAGCAGATCGCCTGATTCGTCGCCTGATGCTGACCAGCGAGATGGAAACGGTGATCCTGCGCCCCGGCACGTTCTTTGGTCCGGGTGATCGCTTACACTTTGGTCGCATGGCACAGAAAGTAAAGGATGGGAAGGGCGTTCTCATCGGACGGGGCGATAATGCCTTGCCATTTTGTTATGTGAGCGATGTCGTTCAGGGATTCATGCTGGCTGGCTATCACGAAAAAGCTCCGGGCCAGGTTTATAATATCACCAATGATCGCCCACTCTCCCAACGGGAGATGTTTCAGGCCATCGCCGACGCTGTTGGTGGCATTCGACCTACCCTCCACCTTCCCTATGTGCCGATTTATTATGGCAGTATTGTGGCGGAGAGACTGGTGGCTCGGCTCACGCAAACCAGACCGGTTGTTACTCAGCTTGGGGCGATGATGTTCGGCACCGATAACCGACATAGCATTGAGAAGGCGCGCTGGGAACTT
>DASTZT010000007.1:0-19571 GCA_035764225.1 Ktedonobacteraceae bacterium | reverse complement strand
AGATGCTGATGCGTCTGTTCATCAGCAGACCTCCAACGAACCACCCGTCATTCCCGCATCAGCTCTGTCGCAGTCCACCCCCGTTCATGTAGCCGCGCCGGGTCAGTTCTGGAAAGTGCCTCCCATCCTTCTACCTCTGGTGGGTCGTACGCGGGAACTTGAGGAGATCAAGAATCTCCTGACAACCGTACGTTTGCTGACACTGGTTGGTGCTGGAGGCGTCGGGAAAACGCGCTTCAGCTTTCAGCTGGCGTGCGAGATGCGCTCCCTCTTTCCTGACGGCGTTTGCTTCGTCTCGCTGACGGCTGCAAGCGCTCCCGAACAGGTCATGTCGCTGATTGCACGCGACCTGGAGCTGCAAAACGAAATCGGACCCCCGTACCAACGGGTTGAGGGGTGGTTGCGCGAGAAGGCGTTGCTGCTAGTGCTCGACAACTTTGAGCAGGTGAGTCAGGCCGCTCCAGAGCTGGAACGCCTGCTGGTCAGCTGTCCGAGCGTGAAGATCCTGGTGACTAGCCGCGCTGTTTTGCACCTTGCATCGGAATACCAGTACCGGCTCTTGCCCCTGGCCGTGCCGAATCTCAAAGCGCATCCCGATAGCATCACGGTGGCGCAATCTCCCTCCGTCCAGTTGTTTGTGCAGCGTGCTCGCATGCACCTGCCCACATTTCACGTCACCGAGTCCAACGCGGCCACGCTGGCGAAGATCTGCGTACGCCTGGATGGCCTGCCGCTGGCGATTGAACTGGCGGCTGCTCGCATCAATCTGTTCTCCCCCCACGCTCTTCTCCCCCGCCTCTCACGCAGTCTTGACGTGTTGACAAAAGGACTACCAGCACTGCCCAGGCGTCAGCAAACGCTGCGTAACACGCTGGCCTGGTCGTATTCCCTGCTCGATGCCGACACCCAGCGCTGGTTTCGCCTGCTTTCTCTCTTCGTCGGAGGGTTCACGGTAGAAGCCGCCGAAGCCCTGTTTGCGGCGGTGATGGGTGCAGGTACCAGCAATCTGCCAAGCGCGCTCGATGGGCTGGATGCGCTGATTGATCATAGTTTGCTGCAATCGGCGCTCCCAATGGATGAAGGTGGGGAGGCGCGCCTGCAGATGTTGGAGACGATCCGAGAATTTGGCAGAGAGCGGCTACTGGAAAGCGATGAGAGCGCAGACGCTCATGAGGCCCACGCCACCTACTATCTCAAGCTGGCCGAGGAGGCAGCGCAAGATTTGCAGGGACCACAACAGGGGCAGTGGTTAGCGCGATTAGATCAGGAGCATGGTAATCTGCAAGCGGCGATGGAGTGGATGTTGGTGCCAGAGAACCTGGCATCCGCCCAGGAAAAAGATGCCGACAAGCGCGTTATGACCCTGCGCCTCATCAATGCTTTGCGTCAGTTCTGGATTGCACGAGGCTATCTGAACGAAGGGTTGCAGTATATTGAGCAGGTGCTCCAGAGGTATGCAGAAGTGCAAGCGGAGGCAACATTGCTCCTGGCACGAGTCTATCTCTTCGCGGCTTCGTTGTGTACGCGTCTGGGCAAGCTGGGACGGGCCGAAATACTAGTAGAGCAAGGGATCGCCTGTGCAAGTGTGCTCGAAGACAAGGCTCCCCTGGCCGAAGCTTTCCGCGTAGCAGGGTGGGTAGCTCACCGCAGGGGTCTGGGTGAGCGTGCCTTCGACTGCTATGAACGTAGCCTCACCCTGTTCAAAGATCTCGATGACCTCAAAGGGATCACGGCGACGATGCTCAATATGGCCTTCCTTCTGGAGACACGCGGGGACTTCAAGCAGGCAGGCATCCTGTTTGAAGAAGTGCTCGCCCGGCAGAGGGCCTTGCACAATACGATGGGCATCTACGGCGCGATCTATCAATTGGTGCATGTTCTCTTCGCGGCAGAGGAACATTCTCCTTTGCCGAGAATCCATGCCCTCTTGCAGGAGGGGCTGGCACTTGCTCAGGAGGCGGGAGATCGGCATGTTACGGCAGGTCTCCAGGGGTTACTGGGCTGGGTCGTCCTCAGCGAAGGGAAGCTCGCCCAGGCTCGCGAGCTGGTCGAGGAATGCCTGCGTTTTTTTAGAGAAGAGGATCGAGAGATCTACGGGCAGTACCTGGTCACTCTAGGCGAGATTCTTACGGCGCAGGGAGACGAGGCTGCCGCACAGTCAGTCTTTGAGCAAAGTCTGGCCGTCGGCAAAGAGCTGGGCGACAAGACGGAGGTCATTGCCGTCACGCTGGAAGGCATGGCTGGCCTGGCGCTGGTGCAGGGGCATTATGCCTGGGCAGTGCGGCTGTGGGCAAAAGCTGGATGGCGGCGGGAAGAGATTGGCGTGTTAATGTTGCCCAGGGAGCGTCCCGCCCGTGAGCGTTCGCTGGACCAGTTACGTACATTGCTGGGCGAACAGGCCTTCACCGATCTGTGGGAGGAAGGGCGCACCCTGTCGCTAGAGGAAGTGTGGTTCGCGCGCCTGGAGGCCATATCCCCTCTTCTCAATGGCTATGTCACCACACGGCTGCTTGAGGCGTGAGAAAAGGTGTTTTCAGCGAGCACTTCAGGCGTTCTGTTATCCGTCGCATAAAACGAGTCTGACTCCAATCTGGTGATTTAGGTATTGCTAAAGAGCTTGTATCACCCAGATTGGAGCCAGACTTCATCGTTTACCCGACTGCTCGCTCATTTGCTATAGCTACAACCACCTGTGTAGCACCGATGCCCGTTCCCACAAGGAAGAACAAGAATGCTGCTAACAGTGGTATCCACTGCACTTCTTTGGCCTCGTCCATCAGGTTAGCAACGCCAGTCAGACCTAAACCGATTTGATCACACAATGCTGCCCCAAGTGCCAACCCGTCGGTAGTCCTTTCATCGTTCCCCTCGTCACTCATTTGTATCGCGGAAATCACGATGGATAGGATAAGATTAATAACAGCCTGTGCAATTTCAAACTGGCCGATTATTTTTCGTGCAATTTGCTGATCTTCGAAACGAGCAGCAGTGAATAATACGATAGGCTCAGCGAACGAGAATCCCCAACGAATCAACTGGGGAGTTAGCTCTGGCCCGCTTTTCACAGGAAATGAGCTGGCGATAGACACTAAGGAAATCCCAAACTGCCACCAGGTCAGAGAGATGAGTTTGGCAGAGAGACCGTCGCTATTCCCAGTGTTTTTTGCCTGTATCTGAAGGTATACCCGCGCTAATCCCAAACCATTCCCGGCAGCCCTGGTAAGGAGTTCCAGGAATGCGCCGGTCTGTGAGTAAGCAATGGCACATGAACTGGCCTGATTGCTATTGCTCTGCGACGAGGAAGGTTGATCTGACCCCTGTTGCGCGCTAGCAGGAGGCTCGGCTGCAACCTTTGAGGATGCTGCTAGCGCCCGCCGTACGCGTTGATTGCTCTTCCCTGACACTCCATTGCTCTTTGTCAGCGTGCGTGCATGGGTTTCTTGCGGTACAGTAGTCGCTTGTAGCGAGAAAGGATGGGGCGGGAAGTTCAAGCCGCTTAACAAGCTGTTGGCATCCCTGGTATCCATCCCATACGTGGTATCGCCGAAAGGAGCTTTGTGGGCAATGGACTTGTATCCGACAGTTGCGGGGATAGCAAAAAGCAGGGCGATACCATCCAGGAGGGACATTTTGCTGCCTACGAATTTCTCGTACAAGGCGGAAATGATGGGGATCTGGATCTCACCGTCGATAACCGTCATCGCATCTGCGATGAGATCACCGAGAAATTTGAGTAGCCCGACAGTTACCGTCTTGACAACATCCAGAGCACCGAGAATAAAATCCACTCCTAGTTTTTGAAACACCTGCTCAGGCGTGAGGTCATCCTTCTGAAAGGCTTCACCCAGGTCGCTGAATAGTTGTATCGCCGTTTGTGAGATCGAGTTCAAGGCTGGTAGCGCGATGTCATTGAGAAATGCCAGTAATGCGTCGCTTGCAGCAGTGCCGACCGCTCCGGCAAAATCGCCGACGCCACCGTGCAGCAGTTGGTAGCTCCCATAGTTTCCACCAGGGCTATTGGTCAGGAACTGAAATCCCTCTTGCAACTCTGAAGAGAGGCTGGATATGGTGGATGCGGCGCTGGCCTTGAGCTTCATGCTCATCGTGTCACCTGTCGCAGGCTTGAGCTTTGCCACACGCGCCTTTAGCTCATCAAAGCAGCTACCGACCGAGTTTTCTACATCTGGCAGTCGGGCTTCTACGTAGGAGATCATTTGCCGCACGAGATTGACGAAAACCCGATGTGTGACGACGATATCGTTCCAATTGAACAGCAAACCCAGCCAGCCCAACCACTTATCGAGATCGATGCCTAGCAGATCCTTCAAGATGACGTTGATCGCGCTCAAGACTTGCGCAGCGAACTTCAAGGCGAACTTGACAATCCGGTTTCCCAGGTCAACGAAGAACGAGACAGCATCATCCTCTAACACGGCAAAGTAGCCCTCGGCAGCCTTGAGTCCTTTTCCCAGTTCTTCAAGAATATCGCCCCCAATGGCCATGATCTTATCACCAATAGATGTGAGACTCGTTGCGGAGCTACCAGAGGTAGCATTATAGCGATCTAGCACATGCGCTTGAACGGCATCCCCTGAGATGTACGTCACGGAACCAGTGCCCGTCTGCACTCCCCAGGAATAGTTGGCTGGTAAAGCGGCTGTATTAATTGTGTTGCTGGATGCGACATGTGCTGCGCGTAGAGAGACATGAGGCCCTTTGACAGAGACCCTGGCCTGCGGTGATGGGTTATCCTGTGGTAACGTGTCCATGAGGGTTGAGAGTTGTTGAATAGTGCTGGCGCAATGGTCAAGCGTTTGATCATCATGGTTGCCCTGGAGTAAGGAGGAAGCGCCATCACGGGTTCTGGCATTTTTCAGATCACTGCCGCTCTTGATTTGCTTCAGGCCGCTCTTAATCTTTGCCGCCGGGTCAACATCTATCACATGGTCGAGAAAAGCCGCTTGCAGGTGAAAAATGGGAGTTGAGATGGTGGTAACTCTGTTAATGATTGTAATATTGCCCTGGACATCAGGAGCAATAGCGATGGGATGCGTGGAGTCCAGTTCATAAGAGCAACCATTAATGGTAACGTATACCCATTCCGAAGCTGTGATATTCACTGTCTGATTGATAAGCGGCTGCCCATTTTGATCATCGAGGTGAATATGGGTGGCATAACAGGTAGAAGTGAGCACCTTGTTGGTATCTGGTAGAGGAATCTCGCTCTCCTTCCAGAGCGTCGTCACCGGGTCTTGCCAGAGGTAAGCAAGGCTAGCATCTCCCCCAACAAGAAAGATTTCATTGGTCAGCTTTTCCTGATGACGTAAGGGGGCAATTTGTGCTACCTGGCTGCGCAAGGTCGTTGGATGGGTCCAGCTAGGATGGGTGCTCGTATCAGCTGTAACGTACAACAGCTTCTCCTGTCTCCCTATTGCCCAAACAGCAACCTTACTGGTATCGGAGCAGGCAATCAGCTCTGTAAGCCCCTGAGCTTCGGGAAACGCCTGTGCATCGACAACCGGGTGTGCATCCAGACCAGACTGCTGCTCCCAGGCATGAAAAACACTGATACCATAATCGCCCGCGACATACAGATCCGTATAGCCATGAGCGCCGGGCAAAGGGAACATTGTTTGCGTGCCGGGAGGAGGCGTTAAGCTGACATTATAGGGGCCATGCCCGAATTGATCTTTAAAGGTGGTAAACTCCAGGGTAAGGTTCGGGCCAACCTGGTAGAGCGCGTAGACCCCTCTGCCCAGGGATAGTCGCCCGATGGCAAGGTCGATAAACCCATTGGTGTTATTGGGCAGCGGAAAAAGTGTCCATAAGTTTGTGGGATCTGTCTGCGCTGTATCCATATTGACGACATAATGTGCTGCATTGCCGCCTCCCTGAGTGGTGGCGACGATCATCAGCGGCAGCCCACCCTGCACATCGCTTCCACCCAGAAGGATCTTCGTAATCTGTAGCCCTGGATAGCGGCTTGTTGGACGTGCTACCCAGCGAGCATGAAAGTTGCTCCAATCAATGCTGGTGGGATTGAGGGTCAGCGGAGCTGTCACATAGAGTTGGCTCTCGCCCGGCTTATCTGGCGTCTCTATCGCCAGAGCAATAGTCACCTGACCCTGACTGTTTTGCCAGACTTCAAAAGCGACGGCAGAGATGGCATGACCCAGTGCGGAACTCAGGTCAAACTGTTGCCAGCCTGTTGGCGCTCCAGCCTGGCGCATAATCACATAAAAGGCACTTTGATTGTTGTTGGTAAAATCTGGGGTGCCGATAGAAAAGATCACCGGGTCACCGTTCGTATCCTGAACGACGCTTATGCGATGTTCGGCATCGACAGCGCGGCTAGCCATATCATATTTCATCAGCTCAGCATCTGCCTGCACATGCATAGATGTGCTAGTTCCAGTTGCCGACGGTCGAGCGGCATTGTTCACGGTTGTCATAAGGCTTTTCCTTTCGCTTCTCCTAAAATTGTTTGATTACCGGCGCTCACGGCGTCGGGCCAGCACTTTCTTATGGCTCTGAGGGCTTACCGCTAAAGCATGAGGAGCGTTGTCCTTATAAGTGAGGGTCACGACCAGATCTTGTTCCTCGTTGAACATCAAATCTTTGAAGAAGAATACTTCCCCTCCTGGCAAGATGACTCTATTTTGCAATGTGTTCAGGCAAGCACTCAGGTTGCGCATTACCTGATCAAAGCCCTTGTTTTCTAGCGCGGTATACTGGTTTACCACGGCGTCTTCTACGGTCCCGATATTGCCGCCGAGAAAATCACCAAGTTTTTGTATCGGGTTCTCATACTCTTGTACAGATGGCTTATCCTGTCCATTGAGCTGATAGGTTAAGAGGATCAGGCCATCGCCAACGCCAAAGTTGATGGTGAGAGTCCAGTTCAACTGCACTGTCACATGACCGACCTCTATGCCATTTGGCGCGACGAAGGGCGTCTCATAATAATAGGCATAGCGGTAGAAGTAGCCAGTGCCCGTTATTTGCTTGTTGGGTAACGAAAGAGACAAATCACAATTGACGCGAGCAGTATAGTCGGCATAGATGTTCTCAATGCCAGAATCGGAACCAGCGACAACATGCTTCCGCATATCTTCATGATAGAGGTTCCAGCCTGCGTCCGTTTTTTTCGCTTGAGTGGAGGGCAAGCCTAACGCAGAAAACAACGCCTCGCTCACTTCGGGGATGAGCAGTTGTTCCACGTAGTCGCTGGTAAAAATCTGATTGGCGATGACCATGATGCCCTGCACATCGTCCGAAGCAATCCAATTCTGATTAAACAATCCCATATTGGCATCTGCGGGAAAGTTTTGCCCTTGCGTCATCATCAAGAAATTGAGCGTACTCAGGTCATCATGGCTTTTGTCGGCTGCACCGGCAGAGATGTAGGGGGTGGTCGAAAAATCCAGGCTCGTCGGTTCGATGGCGGGCAGCACTTTTTGCGTCCGTTGAGGATTGTTCGACTTGATGGGATAACCAAGAATATAAGGGTTGGTACTATTCTTTAAATTCTTGAAGTACACACTCAAGGAGGCTATCAGTTCCTGCATGGCAACAGGATCATTAACAGGGACAGTGCTGCCTTTCACGTCCAGATTAGCCAGGTCCGCGTTTTCAAAATTCAATGCCAGGCGGTTGATGGTAAAATCCGCATCACTAAACTGTCGCAGGTACTCCTGAGCCACTTTAGAGGCCCCGCTCGTTGGTAAGGAGCTGGCACTCAGCGCGACCATATCCAGATCGACCTCGAAGGCCAGAACCCAATGGTCAATGACGATCTCCTTTAACACTGGCGTATCTTCATTCAAATCCCAGTAGTTCATCTTTCCAGAGGTCAACGGAACCTGAAAAAGCACATTGTGCCGGGTCGATGCAGCAAATCTCAATTCGACGGTGGGGGCCAGCCCCTCATCAACTGACCCGACGACAGCGGTGATACCGGGTCCGTGAGGACTGTGATGTGTTTCTAACGTGTGTGAAATGATACTGTCAGAATCCGGGTTAGTAGGGTCCTGAGGAGTGATATAGAGTCTCCACAGTTCCGAGTTGATGGTATGCTGGGTGACAGCTGCCATCATGTGAATGCCAGTAAGATCGTTACCCATCTTGTTTTCCCCTCTTTCATGCATTGAAATGTTGTACCATTACAAAGTTCAAAACCTCATACTTCGCCCTATATAAGGACTTAGATGTAGGGCTTCTCTAGAGAAAAGTATGCCAGCAGCGAGGGGAGCGCACAATGTCAGGGAGGTGGCATCTAAGTGACATCTTGTTTCCAGTTTTCCTCAGCATCGAAAGAAGGGGTCATTGAGAGAGGCGAAATCAGTTTCCCTGCATCTCTTTGCGAAACGCATTTCTACCGGCTATCAAGGAGGGCCAAGCATGTCTCCATTGGATTTTGATGTCTTGTGGGATTACCAGCATCCTGACCAGACTGAGGCCGTCTTTCGTCAATTGCTGCATGTGCCAGAGCGCAACGCAGATTCCTCGTATCACCTGCAGTTGCTCACCCAGATCGCTCGCGCGCAAGGGCTTCAGAGGCAGTTCGCGGAGGCGCATCATACCCTTGACCAGGTGAAGGACCAGTTGCAGCCAGATCTGGTGATCCCAACCATTCGTTATCTGCTGGAGCGAGGACGTGTCTTCAACTCGTCCGGTCAGCCCAGCGAGGCACTGACCTGGTTTCAGCGCGCCTGGGAACTCGCCCAGGGACACGAAGAGGCGGCGTTTTTTGCGGTGGATGCTGCCCATATGCTCGCGATTGCAGCCAGTTCCTTCGAGGACAAAACCACCTGGAACCAGGCTGCTCTCGACTACGCGCAAGCCTCCTCAGACGAGCGGGCGCGTGGATGGTGCGGCTCATTGTACAACAACCTGGGCTGGACCTACCATGAGCATGGGGATTACGAGCGCGCTCTGGACTATTTCCAGAAGGCTCTTACCTGGCAGCTGGAACGTGAGAAAGTGCGTGAGAGCCTGATTGCCCGGTGGTGTGTAGGCCGGACACTGCGGTCTTTGCAGCGTACAGCAGAAGCCCTCGCGCTGCAGCAAAAACTGCTTGCCGCCTGGGAACAAAGCGGAGAGAAGCAGGATGGCTACGTTTTCGAGGAGATCGCAGAGTGTTTGCTTGCTCTGGACCGGACGGCGGAGAGCCGCCCATATTTTGTCCAGGCATACACCTTCCTGAGCCAGGATATCTGGCTGGCGGCACAAGAAAAGGAACGGTTAGGGCGCTTGAAACAGTTGGGTGAGCTGTCATCCTCTTCGATGTGTGTCGATTAATACATATTCTTGCACCGTTGGACATTCGCGGTAATAGGTGAACTTCGTGCTGCGATCATACTCTTTTGTACTTGGTGAAAGCACCTCGATAATCAGGCGAGGGAACTGGACGGTGTCAATCCTGCCACGGTCTTGTTCATGATTTCGGCGGCAGGATACCCACTGCTTCAGCTGTGGGAGGAATGCCGCTCCTCCTTTCGACGACGCAGGCCGTGGCTCGCTGAACAAGCGTGAGGTGCTTGTAACTGGCACTGGCATGGATGCGCACCCCATCCAGCGTCCGCAGATCAAAGTAGCCACTACTTCTCCTGCCGAAGACAAAGCACACCCCCTTGATAGCGCACGCAATCGAAGAGGCGAAAGCCATGCACGAATTTGGGCGCAGTGTTGCGCTGTCGCTTGCCCCCCTTTCTGATGGTGGCTTTGTGGATCTGGCGATTATTCCGTCTCACGCATTTGATCAGGTAGCAGGCTCCATCCAGTAACGCAAGCGGGTTGCCACTGATGCACCGTGCGTCGATGCGGTGAGATTTCTCTCGCCCGTGCTCGATGCGGGTGTGCTTGGTGAGATAGCCGTAGGTGAGATACACGTTCGCAAACTGGGTCTGGGTTTGCTCGTAGATGCGCCAGCGTATGATCCCCATCTGGGTGGCATCTCGCAACCCACTCCCCTTGCGCTCGATCTGGTGCTCCTGGTGGGTGTGATGAATGAGGTCGTGACAGGTTTTGCAGAGCGTGATGAGATTCTCCGGGCGATCTCCTCCAGTCTTGCGTGACTCAATATGGTGGACGTTGAGCACCTGATCCCTGGATGTCCCCCGGCACCACTGGCAGCGATGACCGTCGCGAAACAGCACATACTCGCGCACATTCCAGAACCCCAGTTGTGGGCCTTGTTGATACTGTACCCCTTCAATCTCAGGATTCCTGATTTTCTGGAGATCGAATTGCGCCACCTCAATCGTCGTTCGGCTCACGGGAAGGATGTGATGAACCAGCCGAATGGTTTTCAGATGCGCCTCGACCTTATGCCGGACTGAAGGCGGCAGCCAGCCTTGCGGCTTTTTCCGATTGAGGAACCGGCATGGGCGATAGCGAGTTTTGCGGTTTCGTCTCGCGCGACGGAATTGCCTGCGGGTCGCGAGCAACTCCTGGATATCGGTGCGCGGCGTGACCTCGGCCTCGAAGAGCACACGCTGCTCAGTAGTCGCTGATACTCCGATATGCCTTGTGCCAGCATCGACCCCGAGAGAGACTTCCTGGGTGTAACCAGAACTTCCATACTGCAGCTGCAACGTAAAGGGTACCATCCTGATCACTTTGGCTTTCCCCGTTTTGAGCAAGAGCCGCGCTTTGCGTGGCTGGCACGGCATGAGGGGTTGACCATGACAATTCAAAATGTAGACGAACACAGCGTCTACCTCCTTTCGGAGTAAAGTACTCTTCGCCAATGTTAGGGGGCTTGTCGTGTCGGCACCACCGATCCCTCCCATGAGATCTGTTTAAGCACCGACGATAGAGCTTGTGACTAGAGCAGGCATCATAAGGTATCGTGACCCACCCAACGGAGCGTTTGCACGCCAAAGCTAGTCAATCAAGGCTTGCGAGAAGCCTCCACCGGAATCGAGCTTCCGGTGGGGGTAATTGACGACAACTGATGGAGATATCAGGATAGACGTAGCGGGTTTCAGAGAGGCGCACACGCAGGTCGGAGTTATAGACACGACAAGGACGCGCTCTTAATAGGCGATGTAGGATGCTTGCGATGTTGACGCTGATGGTGGAGTAGCATGGTAACGATGCCATCAATGTATTCGTAGCGCGTCTCGCGATTGTCGCGCTCAAGCTGGAAATATTCTTCCACGCTCATGTGCGGACGATTCGGTAAAGCGGTCATCTCCGGTACTCCCTTCACATCTCCAGGGCAATCTGACTTTTTGCTTTTTAGCCTAACATATTCTGCTTTACAAGTCCACTTAAATGGCGAAAATCCAGGTGAGCAAGAGAATCCCCTGGCATTCATGCCGGAGCAAGGTCAGAAGTGACACTCGCTCAAAGATCAGGCAGACAAGCCCGCAAACGTTCTGCATTTGCATGATTGGATAGGTAATCATAAGAATCACCCTTCTATTACTTCAGTATATAAACTCCTCCAATTCTTGGATAAAGTGTTTGAGGGCCTCTAATCTATAGAGGTGTCTCAGACATTCGCCAAACCATCCTTGACAGGAGCATCTCCCTCCCCGTATAGTAGTGAAGTATTCACTCGTTTTTTTGGGAGGTTTTGACATCTATGCCAGTGTGCTGCTAACTCCATCCTGTTTCTTGTTCAAACAGTGAAACAGACGTTCCCGTTTTTGCTTCCATCTATCGCGTGTCTCTCATCAGGCATGAGCGATCAGCCGTTCTGCGCCTGATTCCTGCTCGACGCCCCTCTGGCAAAGCCTGTGCGAGACGGCGGATGGTGAGAACGCAAGCAGCGAGATGATGCGAGAGAGATATGGAGAAGCATGCGGCAAAGAGGTGTCAGGCCTGGAACTGCGGCGAACGCATCGCCGATGTTCCCCGATAGGCCACACGCATCCGCAGATGGATGCCATCTTTCCCCTGTCGCGGCATCGCGTGTTCGATCATGGTGCAAGCGATGACCCGCTCCCTCTTGTCTCTCCCATCGTTTCCTGGCGTGTGTTGATATGATCGTGTTGTTTATTCTCTCAGAAAAAAGCAAGGAATACCTATCATGACAGAACATCAGCTTTCACTCCTCCCCTTCTACGCGGGTTGGGGAAGATACCAGCAGCATCTTGTCGCGGCCATCGCGCCCCTTACACTAGAGCAGCTTGCCTTGCGCAATACGCCGCACCACTGGTCGATTGGTATGTACATGACGCATATTGTTGCCAATCGCGCCTGGTGGTTCCACGCGCGGATGGGTGAGGGGAGCGAGGATCTGACTTCCCTCGAATTATGGGCTTTGGGAGTCTGTGAGGCGGACGTAGATCCATGCCACCCGGCGGCAGAACTGGTTGCCGGACTTGAGAAGACCTGGCAGTTGATCGAGCAGACGCTTGCCCGTCTGACCCCGGCTGATCTTTTCGAGGTCTTCCCGCCTCTGGATCAGGCGGAGCGTGTGCGTCACGCGAAACTGGTCGAGCCTGCGCTCCAGCCATATGCCCAGATGTGGTTGGATGCGACGGCTCGTTCTGGAGAAGTGAGACCTGCAGTTTCGCGCCAGTCGATCATCTGGGGTGTGCTCGAACATGACATCCATCACGGCAGCGAAATCTCGACCATTCTCGGCGTACACGGCCTGCCAGTCGTCGAGTTGGATTAAGCACAGGAACGTATGAGCGTTCCCCTCTCTCATGAGTGGAGAGGTTGCGCATGATGCGGTCGCTGAAGCGACAGAGACGACCCTGTCGCTTCAGCTTGCTGAGCACTCTTTTTGCGGAAGACCCACTCAACTGGGGCGAGATTACGGCATGGTTTCCGAAGATCAAGAACGAGGCTGCTTACTCCCACCTTAATTATATCACCACCTGTCTACGCGCACACTGCCTTTTTGGACGATTTTTTTGAGCGTTCTTTCCCCTATACTCAGGCGGAAGCAATGCGCATCTTTCGCACAGCGGTGAAAGCTCTCCTTTGAGCAAAGATATCTCTTAGCCCGAAGGATGTCATCAACTTTATCAAAGAAGGAATTGTCAAAGGAGATAAACATATGAGTTCCTATGTGCTTGGTTTTCAGGATATTGACAAAACAAAACTCATGGTTGTCGGGGGGAAAGGCGCGAACCTGGGGGAACTATCCAAGATTGAAGGAATACGCGTACCAGATGGCTTTTGTCTTTCTACTGAAGCCTTTCAAAGAATCATTGGGGAAACGTCGTCGATCAACGAATTACTTGACAGGTTATCGCTTCTCAAGGTGAAAGACCGGGAGAAAATAGGTGAGCTGAGCGGTGAGATTCGCAGGGTCATCGAAGGGATAGCCATCCCTCAAGACATTCAGGAAGAGATCGCCCGCCACCTCTCCATGTTTGGTGAAAAACATGCCTATGCCATACGCTCCAGCGCAACTACAGAGGATTTGCCGACAGCCTCTTTTGCGGGCCAGCAGGATACATATTTGAACATTATCGGCAAGGAAGCAATCCTCAAACATATCAGCAAGTGCTGGGCATCGCTCTTTACCGAGAGGGCTGTAACTTACCGCCTGCAAAACGGCTTCGACCATCGTAAAGTCCATCTGTCTGTGGTTGTGCAGAAGATGGTCTTCCCGCAGGCGGCAGGAATTTTGTTTACTGCCGATCCCGTCACTTCTAATCGGAAAGTATTATCCATTGATGCTAGCTTCGGACTTGGTGAGGCTCTGGTCTCTGGCTTAGTGAATGCTGATATCTATAAAGTGCGTAACGGCAAAGTTATCGATAAGAAGATATCCACCAAGAAGCTGGCTATGTATGCTTTAAAAGATGGCGGTACGAAGGAACAGGAGATTGAACCTGAGCGGCAGAATAGGCAAGTGCTGACGGATGAGCAGATTTTGCAGCTTGAGCGGATAGGCAGAAAGATCGAAGAACATTTCGGCCATCCCCAGGATATCGAATGGTGTTTAGTTAATGATACATTTTTTATTGTTCAGAGTCGGCCAATCACGACTTTATACCCCATCCCTGAAGCGAATGATCAAGAAAATCACGTTTATGTATCCGTTGGTCACGGACAAATGATGACCGACCCCATGAAACCATTGGGATTGTCTTTTTTCCTGTTAACAGCTGCTCGACCCATGTATAAAGCTGGTGGAAGATTGTTTGTTGATATCACACATCAACTGGCTTTACCGGCTAGCAGAGAAAGTATATTAGATGTCCTGGGAAAAGGTGATCCGCTCATAAAAGATGCATTGATGACCATCATAGAACGGGGAGATTTTATAAGATCGTTACCAGATGATAAGCAAGAAAAGCTTCCCAATAAAAGCAATCAAGGTCGGTCGCTTGCGGATTTTAAAACACTCAACGAATACGATCCGGCAATCGTTGCTGATTTGATCAAGCGTAGTGAAACATCGATAGAAGAACTAAAACAAAATATCCAAACGAAATCAGGATCGGATCTGCTTGGTTTTATCCTGGAAGACATTCAGCAATTAAAGAAGAGTTTATCTAATCCGCAAAGTTTTGGTGTGATTATGACTGCTATGAATGCTTCATCATGGATCAATGAAAACATGAAGGAGTGGTTAGGTGAAAAAAACGTAGCAGATACGCTCTCTCAATCTGTACCACACAATATCACTTCGGAGATGGGTCTGGCGCTATTGGATGTCGCAGATGTGATTCGCCCTTATCCAGAAGTAATTGAGTATCTACAACAGGTAAAAGATGATACATTTTTAGATGAACTGGTGAAGTTTGATGGTGGACAGGAAACCCAGGACGCTCTCTCAGCTTATCTCAACAAATATGGAATGCGATGTGTCGGAGAAATCGATATTACGAAAACTCGTTGGAGCGAAAAACCAACGACACTTATCCCCATCATTCTCAGTAACATCAAAAACTTTGAGCCAGGTGAAAGCAAGCGGAGATTTGAGCAAGGGCTACAGGAAGCGTTGAAAAAAGAACAAGAGGTATTAGATCGATTGAAGCAATTACCGGATGGTACACAAAAAGCCAGAGAGACAAAACGGATGATCAGCCTCGTCCGTAATTTCATCGGGTATCGTGAATATCCAAAATACGGCATGATTCATCGCTACTTCGTTTATAAGCAGGCTTTACTGAAAGAAGCCGAACGACTCGTACAAGCTGACGTTATTCATGAAAAAGAAGATATCTACTATCTCACTTTTGAAGAACTTCGCGAAGTCATACGCACACATACACTGGATTACCAGATCATCAGCAAACGAAAAGACGAGTACAAATTCTATGAAAAACTCACTCCCCCGCGTGTTATCACGTCTGATGGTGAAATCATTGCAGGTGAGTACAAACGGGAACATATTCCATCTGAAGCTATTGTAGGTCTACCTGTTTCTTCTGGAGGTATAGAGGGACGAGCTCGTGTCATCTTAAACATGGAAGATGCTGATCTAGAAGATGGAGATATATTAGTCACCTCCTTTACTGACCCTAGCTGGACACCATTGTTTGTATCTATAAAAGGCCTTGTCACCGAAGTTGGTGGACTGATGACCCATGGGGCAGTTATCGCTCGTGAATATGGCTTACCAGCAGTTGTCGGAGTGGAAAGTGCTACCAAACTGATAAAAGATGGGCAACGAATTCGCGTGAATGGAACAGAAGGCTATGTAGAAATCTTATAATGGGGAAGATGTTGTTTTCCTCCTGGAGAGCTAAATAAAAGATGAAGGCCGGGAAAGAGCGGAGTCTTGGACGACTCGCCTCATGATACGTTAAAATGGAGCAAGTTGTCCGTTTATCATTTGGTAAGTGCTCTGTAGTTGTCGCCCTTTATTTTACAGAGAGGAAGGTAGGAAAATCTCTCGATGGATCTATCTCATAGCACTCGTGTGAATAATCGCTTGCGACAAGCACGTATTGGGCGCAACTGGCGTCAACGCGATCTGGCAGATCAACTAGGAACCACAGTGGTGACCGTCAAGCGGTGGGAACGGGGATACCAACAACCCAGCACCTATTTCCAGATCAAGCTCTGTGTACTCTTTGGCAAAAGCGCGGAAGAATTGGGGCTGGTTGAAGGAAATCCATCACTGCCAACCGCCACACAGCAAGATCAATCAGGAGCGGTACAAACACATGCTGATGGGATACTCGCGCTCTGGACCATCCCCTATCCGCGTAATCCCCATTTTACCGGGCGTGACGACCTGCTTGAACACCTGGCTCGCCGCCTCTCCTCTTCGAGTTCAGAGGAATCAACGAGCACTCGACGAGCAGTCTTGACGCAGCCAGAAGCGATCAAAGGACTGGGCGGCATCGGCAAAACCCAACTCGCAGTGGAATATGCGTACCGAGCACGCGAACAGGATCACTACACCCATACGCTCTGGATCAATGCGACCAGCGAAGAAACCATCATCAGTAGTTTTGCTGTACTTGCCGAGCTGCTTCCCTCAGTGGCTGCACAGGAAGAAAAAGACCAACACAAACTCGCCACAGCCGTGATCCGCTGGCTTGAGCAGTGCCAGCACCGCTGGTTGTTGATTTTTGATAACGCCGATGATCTATCGCTCGTCCAGCCGTACTTTCCCCTCCAGGGTAATGGAAGCCTGTTGCTGACCACGCGCGCTCACGCGGTTGCGGCTCTGGCCTCACCTCTGCAAGTGGAACCGATGGGGATGATGGAAGCAACCCACTTTCTGCTTCACCGCACTCAGCGGTTGGATGCCACCGATGAGGAGAGCAATGAAGCCGCCAATGTAGCCATCGCCCTTGATGGGTTTCCTCTCGCCCTGGATCAGGCGGGAGCCTACATCGAAGAAACCGGATGTCGTTTTGGAGACTATCTCCACCTTTATCACGACCATCGTCATAAGCTCCTGACCCGACGTGGAACCCAGTCCGCTCATTACCCTCACTCTGTGGCCACCACCTGGTCGCTGTCGTTTCAACAGATCGAGCAGACCAATCCTGCGGCGGCGGACCTGTTACGACTCTGCGCGTTTCTGGCTCCCGATCATATCCCGGAAGAACTGTTGAGAGAAGGGGCACCCCATTGGCCGCCCGTGCTCCAGAGGGCAGTGACAGACCTGTTCACGTTCAACCAGATGCTTGAGCACCTGCTCAAGTTTTCCCTCGTCAAGCGTCTTGTTGAAGAAAATATGCTCAGCATCCATCGGCTGGTACAAGTCGTGCAACGAGAGAGGATGACCCTGGACGAGCAGGAATATTGGGCTTGCTGTGTGGTCTATGGGGTGAATGCTGTCTTTCCTGGTGATCCGAGAGGCGAGATTGCGACTTGGCCACGATGCCAGCGGTATCTAGAGCAGGTGCAGATCTGTGATCTGCTGATTCAGCACTATAAGTTAGGGTTTTCCGAGGCGGCTGATGTGCTCAATCGGGCAGCGATCTACCTGAGTGAACACGCCTTATATGCTCTGGCCGAACCACTCTATCAAAGGGCACTGCACATCTGGGAACAACAAGCAGAAGCGGGGCATTCCCGGATAGCTGAGCCACTCTACGGATTAGCGCGCCTCTACAAGGAGCAAGGCAAGTATGTTCTTGCTGAGCAGCTTTATCAACAAGCACTGCCCATCTGGGAACAGCAGTTAGGCGAAACGCATCCCACAGTTGCCTCACTCCTCAACAGTCTAGGAGAACTTTATGGGGAGCTCGGCAGACGTGCAGAAGCTGAACCACTCTTTCGGCGAGCACTGCAGATCTGGGAACAGCAGTTAGGCGAAATGCATCCTACAGTTGCCTCACCACTCAATGATCTGGCACTTCTTTGCTATGAGCAAGGCAAGTATGCCGAGGCCGAACCGCTCTACCTGCGAGCACTCCGCATTCGGGAACAGCAGTTGGGGCCACACCATCCAAAGGTTGCTCTGACGCTCAACAATCTGGCGCTGCTTTACGTGGGACAGGCCAGATATGCAAAAGCCGAGCCACTTTACCAGCGTGCGCTCCGCATTTGGGAACAGCAGTTAGGTGAGACGCACCCCAATGTTGGCTACGCACTGAATAATCTAGCGATTCTCTACGTGGAGCAGGGCCATTATGCCCAGGCCGAAGCACTCTATCAACGAGGGCTCCACATTCGGGAACAGCAGTTAGGCGAAACGCATACAAGCGTCGCCACTTTCCTCAATAATCTCGGACAGCTTTATATTGAGCTTGGCAAACATACAGAAGCTGAAACCCTCCTTCGGCGAGGGCTCCACATCTGGGAACAGCAGTTGGGGCCAGAGCATCATCTCGTGGCCTTTGCGCTCAATAATCTGGCGAAACTCTCCATGAAGCAGGGGCAATATACCAAAGCCGAGTCGCTGTATCAGCGAGCACTCCACATTCGCGAACAGGCTCTGGGCTCTGAGCATCCCCAGGTGGTTGACACGCTCAGTGGCCTGGCCGACCTCTATTTTGAGCAGGGCAAGCATGAGCAAGCCGAGTCGTTGTACGTGCGGGCCCTCTCCATTCGGGAACAGCAGTTGGGAGCAGAACACCCCCGCACAGCGACCAGCCTGACCAATCTCGCATTGTTCTACTCTCGCCAGGGCAATGACGAGCAGGCAGAACTGTTGCTGCGACGAGCCCTCTCTATTCGGGAGCGGGTGTTAGGGTCCGATCATCCCGATACGGCTCAAAGTCTCTTGTGGCTTGCTACTCTTTCTCCACGACGGCAGAAGCCGAGCTATTTGTGAGTCGTCAGAGCTTCTGTCTGCACTCCCAGCACATATAGTCATCGACTATGAAAGAGAGAAGAGCATGAGTTCTGTCCTGCTTTCTACGATGCAGTTACTGGAGCAGTTGAAAATGGTCTGGACCCATTTTTATGGGCCAGCTCCACCTCCAAAGCGGCGCTTTCGGCGGTGGATTGCGCCTGGGCCACACGAGATGCTAACCCAGCCAGTTTATTGGTGATTTGCCGTGCCTTCTCTTCCTGTTCTGGTAGACGTAACTCCAGGGTATCTATCCTGCTTTGCAGCAGTGTTGCTTGTATGCTCACCTGATCCATTCTTGCCTGGAGGGGTTGAAGACGTGTATGAAAAAGCGTGGCGACTTGCCGCTCAACGCGTTTGTCGAGTTGAGTCCACCAGGAAGCGAGCAGCATCGCTCCTAGAATACTCAAAAAGGCTGCTGCTATCCCTAAAATGGTCGCCGCCAACCCAGCGACGGTCCATCCATCGCAGCCCGTACTCCCGATACAGACAGGCCAGAAGGTCATTTTGACTACAATTCCCCCCAGACACACAAGAAAAAAACAAATTGCAACATAATAGGTAAATTTCATGGATTCCTTTCTTGAACGCTTGAAGTAATACACGACCCCGCTTCCATCAGTTCTCATCAGGGTCAATTGGAATGTCACCTGAGAGGTGTGAGTAAACCTCTCTTCTCAGTATATCCCTCCTGTGCAATCGGGTACACACTCTGCCCCCAATCTCTCTGGTATCGACACCAGAGAGATCGGAGGCTGCTTGTCGCTTGTCTGACGGTGTCATCTGCGATCTAAGGCAGCGGGGGAACTGTCCCAGGACAGCTCGTCACGCCAAATTCGGCCCGGAAGAAACCATACATATGATCGAGAGGTTGTCTGCCGGGCCCAAAGCA
>DASTZT010000006.1:0-5394 GCA_035764225.1 Ktedonobacteraceae bacterium | reverse complement strand
GAGGCTTTTATCGGGCCACGCGCTTGTTTGCTGATCTGCTGCGTCGGGATCAGGCTCAGCAGACCCGCTGGTTCCTGCGCTCGCGCCACGCCCTGCGCCATCTTTATCAGAAAATTTGCCCCTGGGATAGCCGCTTCGACGACTTTGACCAGTTGCTGCGCATCGAGCCAGGATTGAAAGCGATGCTGCCAGCCGAAGCCATGCTCTACGCGGACTATATAGGGATATTGACCCACGTCGAAGCAAGGTACAGGCCCGGTTATTATCCCGGCAAAGTCACCTACTTCTGGGCGCGAGACGAACTTGCTGCCGTCAAAGCCTGGCACAAAGAGGCGCAATCCGACGCAATGGAGGAGTACATCGTCCCCGGTACCCACATGACCAGCGTCACCGAACACACCGCTATCCTGGGCCAGTACCTGAGCCAGTGTTTGCAGAAAGCATCGTTATAACCGTTCAGGAGAAGAAGGCGCAATTTGGGATCAATGCCCAAATTGCGCCTTCTTTGTGCGTTGCGGAAGCAAGTCAGGGCAAGCGCAAGGCCCCCTCACCACCTCTCCCATCCCCTTGCCCCTACCAGCATCCGTCCACCATTGCGATTGCCGTTCAGATTTTTTGCGGAGAATACGAGATCGTGGAGGAACGGTAGGGGCAAGGGGAGGCGGCTGGGATGGGATGGGGCCTTGCGCTTGCCCTGTATGGGAGGCACGATTTCAGGGGCGGCAGCGGCAATCAATTGGACGCGCCGTAGCTCCCCGATTCATCGTGGGAGGTCGGTACGAAGAAGATTCACCCCTTTGTGATCTTTCTTTCTGTCTATAGCAGAATCCGCTCATTATCAGATACAATGGTGTCATGAGACGGGAGGATGCAAACCCCCATAGAGGAGCAAACAGTCCATTCGTACCACGAAGATAGGCGATTTGCTGGAGGAAGCAGTAGAGCAAAGGAGATGACAATGACAGCAACTGGCAATGGATTGTCCGCTAGGCAGGCGGAGCGCACATGGAGTTATACCAGCGGAACGAGCGATATTCCGCTCCTGGGCCTGACTATTGGCGATATGTTCGATCAGACCGCCGCCACCTATCCTGAGCAGCCTGCCTTGATTGCACGCCACCAGGATATCCGCTGGACCTATCGCGAGCTACAGGCTCAGGTGAACCAATGCGCAAAAAGTCTACTCCATTTGGGCATCCAGAAGGGGCAGCGCGTAGGTATCTGGGCACCGAACTGCGCCGAATGGTGCATAACGCAGTTCGCCACAGCCAAAATTGGGGCTATCCTGGTCAATCTCAATCCTTCGTATCGCTCCCACGAGATCGAGTACGCGCTCAAACAATCCGGGTGCAGCGTGCTCGTAACCGCCGCGCAATTTAAGACCTCCAACTACACCAATATGCTCTATGATCTGGCTCCTGAACTGCGCGAGTGCGAACCAGGCAAGCTCAGAGCGGCCAAACTCCCTGATTTGGCCACAGTGATCCGCCTTTCGGAAGAGCAAGTACACGGCATGTTTCGCTGGCAGCAACTGATGGAGATGGGCCACGCTGTGAGCGACGAGACCCTTGCCGGTCGCCAGCGCGAGCAGGAATTTGACGACCCGATCAACATTCAGTATACGAGCGGCACCACCGGTTTCCCCAAAGGAGCCACACTCAGCCATCACAACATCCTGAACAACGGATATTTTGTCGCACGCCTCCAGAACTTCACGCATCAGGATAAGCTGTGCATTCCCGTCCCGCTGTATCACTGTTTCGGCATGGTGATGGGTAATCTTGGCTGCATCACGCACGGCGCGGCGATGATCTACCCGGCAGATGGCTTTGACGCGCTGGCAGTGTTGCAAACGGTGCAAGAGGAACAGTGTACCGCCCTCTATGGCGTGCCAACGATGTTCATCGCGGAGCTGGAGCACCCTGAATTTAGCCAGTTTGACTTAACCTGCTTACGAACTGGCGTGATGGCTGGCTCGCCCTGTCCGGTAGAGGTGATGAAGAAGGTCAACACCCTGATGCACATGCCGGAAGTCGAGATTTGCTATGGTATGACCGAGACCAGCCCTGTTTCCACGCAGACGCGCATCGACGCACCATTCGATAAGCGCGTCAGCACGGTTGGGCAGATTTGTCCGCATATTGAGATCAAAATTATCGATCCGGCAACGGGACAGGTGGTTCCGGTTGGCGAGGCAGGAGAACTATGCACGCGTGGCTATAGTGTCATGCTGGGATACTGGAATAATCCCGAAGCAACGGCCAGCGCCATCGATACCGCTCGCTGGATGCACACGGGCGACCTGGCAACAATGGATAGCGAGGGCTATATCAATATCGTTGGTCGCATCAAGGATATGGTGATTCGCGGTGGCGAGAACGTCTATCCCCGCGAAATCGAGGAGTTCCTTTATACCCATCCGAAGATCAGCGATGTGCAGGTCATTGGTGTGCCGGATACTAAATACGGCGAAGAGATTGCCGCCTGGGTCAAGCTCAAACCAGGAGAGCAGGCAACCGTTGAGGAGATTCGCGAGTATTGTAAAAACAGGATTGCCCACTATAAAATTCCGCGCTACGTAATCTTTGTTGACAGCTTCCCCATGACCGTCACTGGCAAAATCCAGAAGTTCCTGATGCGTCAACAATCGATCAAAGACTTAGGCTTGGAGCGAGCCGCTTCAATTGAAACCGCCTGATGCGTTTGACAGGGGGGCTTGCCCCATTGACTCCAACGAATTACGCTGGAACTTCGTACCGACGCGATTCTATCGCGTCCGATTTATCGCCGTCCTCCCCGCTTTCCGTACAGCATCATTGCTGTTATCGCACCGAGAGAAAGGCAGAGATGGCAACAACGATTTCGTCGCGAGGGCCGTATTGATGAAGAGGGTTCGGGGTCTATGCGATAAATCGGACGCGATGCAATCAGGTCGGTACGAAGGGAGTCAGGAGCGCACGCGTTTTGTTGGGCTGGCCGCTCTAAGAGTACCTGGGCAAGCCCACAGGTAAGGAGGAATGAAGATGGATGATAGTGCCAGTCAACCACGAGCAGTAAATTTTCGCGTAATCCGCAATCCCCGCAAACAGGGACGCCCGCCCGCTCTCCGTAGCGTCCCTAAGCCCGCAACCAAACGCATCAATAATCTGCCCGCTCAGCTCTCTTCGTTCCTGGGACGCTCTCAAGAGTGCGAAACCATCTCTGCCATGTTGTTAGATCAGGGCGTGCGCCTGCTCACGCTAACGGGAACGGGTGGCGTGGGCAAGACGCGCCTGGCGCTTGAGGTGGCAAGCTCGATTCAGCACAACTGGATGGCTGGCGTTTGTTTTGTCCCATTAGCAGCCAACCAGGAGCCTGAACAGGTGCTGCCTTCGATAGCCCAGGCGCTGGGCCTGCAAACCGGTAGCCGTCCAATTTTCGAGGTGGTGCAAACATTCCTGCGCGATGCCTCTCTTCTGCTAGTGCTGGACAATTTCGAACAGATTGTGCAGGCTGCTTCATTTCTGATTAAGCTTCTCGCGACCTGTCCAGGAGTGACGATGCTAGTGACGAGCCGCGAGCCGTTGCGTGTGCGTGGCGAACAGGAATTTCCCGTACCCCCACTGGCTCTACCCGACGTTGAACGCGAGTCTGTGGAAGAGTTGGCCGCCAATCCAGCCGTAACGCTTTTTCTGCACCGCGCTCAAGTCATCAAACCGAATTTCCAGTTCACCGAGCTGAATGCGCAAACCATTGCCACTATTTGCGTTCACCTGGAAGGCATCCCGTTGGCGCTGGAACTGGCTGCCGCCCGCATCAAACTGTTGCCCCCTCAGGCGCTGCTTTCGCGCCTCTCCCATCCCTTGCTGGTGCTGACTGTCGGTCGTCGCGACGCGCCGGTACGCCATCAGACCCTGCGTAATACCATCCAGTGGAGCTATGATCTGCTCTCAATTGAGGAGCAGATCCTCTTTCAGCGCCTGAGCATCTTTAACGGCGGCTGTACGCTCGCGGCGGTCGAGGCTATCTATACCGAACTTGGCGATGAGGCCGCCTGGGTTCTCGACGGCCTCGCTTCTCTGCTGGATAAAAGCCTGATCCAGAGGGGAGAGCAGGAAAACCAGGAGCCGCGTTTCCAGATGTTGGAGACGATCCGCGAGTTTGGTCTGGAATGTTTGCGCGAGTCGGGCGCATTGGAGTGCGTTCAGCAGGCACACGCCAACTATTATATGAGCTGGGCTGAGGCCAACCGCAGAATATTATTTGGCAGCGACCAGGGGCTTTTAATCGGGGGCTATATTCAGGAGCAATGGAACTGGCGAGCGGTGATGCGTCTGGTACTTCATCAAAAGGACAGGCATGCGGCGCTGCGTCTGGGAGGCGGGCTAAGCATCTTCTGGCTCATCTGGGGATACAGCTTCGATCAGGTCTATCTGATCGAGGGCAAAGAATTTCTGGAACAGGCGCTGGCAGGTAGCGAGGGCAATGTAACGATAGCGCGAGCGTGGGCCTTATGTGTCTATGGTGGTATCGTAGCTCTGTTACGTGACCTTGAGCGTGGCGAAGCTGCCTGCCGGGAGGGGTTGGCGCTGGCTCGGCAGATAGGCGATGTGCAGTACATCATCACCGGCCTCTGGATGTTGCTGCTGCCACTGATAACGCGAGACGACTTTAAAGCGGCCCGTATAGCGATGGAGGAGGCGGTAGCACTGGCTCGAACGCATGGGGACACTTTTACAGACTGGGGCGAAGTCTGGCTACTTGGCTACTCCATGCACCGGGCGGGCTATGTCGCCCAGTGGCAGGGCCGCTATGCTGAGGCTCGTGAGCTGTTGCAAGAAACAATCGAGCGCTGCAACCAGATCGGCGAACTCTTCTTTGCCCTCTGGTCCAATCTCATCATAGCCGAAGCAGATTTTTTTGAAGGCAACGACGAGGAGGCGAAAGAGCGGCTTGAACTGGTGATGAGCCTGTACAAAGGCTTGCAGTTGCGCACGCAGATTGCCGAGGCGCAAGGCTTCCTGGGCATGATTGCGCTGCGTCGTGGAGATAGCGAAGACGCGTGGACACAACTCTCCGAAAGTCTGGAATTGCGCAAAGAAGTAGGAGACGAGCAAGCCATCGCCTGGGGAGAAATCTGGCTTGCCAGGGTCGAACGAACGCGAGGCAACCTGAGCGAGGCACGCCTGCTGCTAGAAGATGGCCTGACGCGATCCATCAAAGCCTACAGCAGGCTCTACACCTCGATGGGATTAGAAGAGCTAGCAAAGGTCGTAGCCGAGCAAGGCCAGCCTCTCTGGGCAACGCAGATCCTGGGCACAGCAGCAGCATTACGCGAAGCAATGGAAGCCCCCATCCCTCCCATCGAACGGCCTGAGCACGAAAAAGTAGTAACGTCCCTCCGCGAAACATTAG
>DASTZT010000005.1:0-5477 GCA_035764225.1 Ktedonobacteraceae bacterium | reverse complement strand
CATGGCTCGTCCGTGCCGCTCCCACTTCCAGCCAGCCTTTGCCGCCAGTTTGTCTACGACGCGAAAGCCAATATTGTGCCGTGTCTGCTCATATTGAAGGCCAGGATTGCCTAGCCCGACTACCAGTTTCATAGAAAGTTTGCTAGCGACCATAAGCCAGGCGCGTTGCCAGGTATTGTGGTAGGCCTGTCTTGATGATCTTCTCCTGTGTTTTCTCGAAGTCATAGGGAATGCGGTAAAAGGTAAAGCCGCGCTCCGTATCGTAAATCATGAATGCCGCACGCGGATCGCCATCGCGCGGCTGACCGACGCCGCCAGGATTGATGATGGCACGGTAGTTATCGGGGGCTGACCATTCTCCGATGGGCGGGATAATCATCTCGTTGGTGACTTTGACCATACTCTGACTCAATCCAAGTAGGGTCAGCAGCTCCTCGATTTCCTGATTAATGCGATCTTCGGCGCTCAAAATAGCTTCTTCTGGTGTTGTGATAGCTTCTTGATGTGGTTGTGCTTCTTGCTCCTCATCCTCGTTCTGATCGGCTTGAGCGGATGCGGCACTTTCTGACGCGTGCTCTGTTGTTGCTGTATCGGTAGCTGTGGTTTCCTCGATATCTTCGCTAGCAGCAGCTTCGGTAGGGGTAGCCTGTTCTGTGTTGTTGCTGGCGTTATCAAGCAGGGCGGGCGCGTCATCATCGAGATGCTGTTGGATGGTGGCTTGCGTGTCGGCCAGCTCGGCTGCGGCCTGAAGAGGATCGGCATTGATAGCTACGCTTTCCGCTGGCGTCTCGGCTTTGCTGGTTTGCATGGTGGGGTGGAGCGCGACCATCTCGGTTGTTTCTTCGTCGTCTTCCGGGCTTTCCTCCGCCTGATCGTCCTGGCTGCCTTGCTGTGCATTCGCGCTGCCGTTTTGCCCAATTGCGTTGAGCGGCATGGTGGGAGTATTGGCAAAGGTATCGGCCTGCTGGAAAATCACGGGGACATGGGTATGTCCAACCAGGCAATAACGGGTATTGAAGTATTGAAAACTTCGTTCAGCTAATAGTTCTGAGGTAAGGTACTCCCAGAGGGGACCGTAGGGGCTACCGTGAACAAGAATGCAATCTGGCATATCGATACGCTCTGGTAGATTGGCCAGGAATTCACGGTGTTCGCTGGTAAGCTGTTCGGCTGTCCATTCTGCGGAGGTGCGTGCAGCCTCACTAAAGTCTTCCAGATCGATTTTGCCCACGGCGGCCCAGTCATGGTTGCCCGCGATAATCACATCTGTACGGGCGCGCAGGGTCGTAATGCACTCGTTTGGATTGGGGCCATAGCCAACCAGATCGCCCAGGAACCAGATGGCGTCAATCGGTTCCTCTTGTGCGATCTCATCGATCTTCTCCAGCACAGCTTCTAAAGCTTCCAGATTTGCGTGGATATCAGTAAATATGGCGTACCGCATTTATTATACTCTATTCAAATTGTATGTAACGGATAAGTGTGGTTATTCTATCATGTTTGCGAGCACCTTACCAGTACTAAATTTCACCAATGTGAAAATACGTAGCAAGATCAGCTTATTGCTCGTTATCTGTTACAGGCTGGGCAGCTTGCGGGGCAGGGCAAAGCCCCAGTCGAGCAAGGTAGTAACATCTTTGACGCGTTGCGTTTCGCTTGAGCTATGCAGGACCGCACCGATAATGTGATAGCCGTCGCGGGTGGCGGCGAAAACCAGGCAGTAGCCAGCTGCAAAGGTGAAACCTGTTTTGATGCCCATCATTCCTGTATAGCTGTCGAGCATGGTATTGGTGTTGGTCCAGCTATATTTATGGTGCTGCCCGCTAGCCTCGACGACATGGGTTTTGGTTTGCACGATCTGCGAGAACAGGGGGATAGACATAGCGTAACGAGCCAGGCGCACCAGATCGGCTGCGGTGGTGTAATGTTGCAAGTTGTTCAGGTTATCGTCCAGCGTCAGGCCATCGGGATTGCTATAATGGGTCTGGAAAAGACGTAAGTGATAGGCGAAGAGATTCATTCTTTGCACGAAGTTATCAGGGCTGCCTGCCAGCGCATCAGCGATAGCGACAGCGGCATCATCGCCTGATGGCAGCATCATACCATAGACAAGCTCTCTCAGCGGCAGCGTATCGCCGACAACCAGTTGGGCGCTGCTGCCGCCATCGTTGTGTACGCGATCATAGGCATCCTGTTTGATCGTCACGGGCTGATCGAGATTGCCTGTCTGAATGGCGATAATGGCGGTCATAATCTTGGTTGTGCTTGCCATTGGCAAAAGTTGCTCGCCATGAACATCCTCCAGCACATGACCAGTATCCATATCAACCAGATAACTTGCTGTGGCGTTGACAACCGGAGCCGCTCCTTGCACCGTAAGAATTGGTCGTGGTACTGGTGTTGGAGGTAGCGGCATAGGCGCGAAAGATGGCGTGGGCGTTTCCAGCCCTATAGCAACCAGAACGCCGCTTCCTTGCGGTGTCAAAACGAAAATGGAGCTGGCAATAACGATGCCGATAATCAAGATTAATGATATAAGAATAGTGATGCGATATCTCATGGCACATGCACCTGTGTATTTTGATTTACGTATATTTTACTATATGGAGCAGATAAAGTAACCTCCGCTCTGTCATTTTATTGCTCAACGTGGCTCTACCTCCTCAATGGCGAGTTGTTTGCGCAGGCCATGATCGACGAGTTGCCAGAGCTGACGATGCATAGCAACGTTACTTATGCGCTCAGTTGCCAACTCGACGACGTGCAGGCCGCCTGTATTGATGCCGGTGGTAACAGCCTGGCGAAACTGCTCCCAGCTTGCTACGCGCTCGAATGTTCCGCCGTACATTTGTACGACTGGTCGAAAGTCCAGCCCGGTTGGCGTGCCGAAGAGTTGCTCAAAATGCTCAGGGTGGGCGGCTTGCGGCAAAAAGGAAAAAATGCCTCCGCCGTCGTTGTTGACCAGTACAATAGTCAGGTTCAGGTGGTGCAGATGGGCCGCGAGCAGGCCGTTAAGATCATGGAAAAAGGAGAGATCGCCGATGACCAGGACGACTGGCTCTGTGCGGGGAGAGACTGCGCTGGCTCCTAATGCGCTGGAGATGACGCCATCAATTCCGTTTCCTCCTCTATTGCCGATGCTGCGCAATGGTCGTTCGCTGCCCCAAAAGAAGGTATCCATATCGCGCACGGGCATGCTATTGCCGACGTAAAGCGTAGTTCCGGTGGGCAGTAACTGATTGAGTTCGGTAAAGATACGGCCCTCAAACGGCTCTGTAAAGTCCTGAATGGCGGCGGAGAGCGTCTCCCGCGTGATTGTATCGGCCTGTTGCCACAGCGTCAGCCAATCTGATCGCATGGTAGCGGTAGGGGTAATGTCTCGCGCTTGTCCATAAGCTGTCAGGAGGTCGCAACAAAGGGCAGCTGGCTCGGCATGCACAAACTCAGATGCGAGCTGCGTTGGCTCATCCCAGCTGCTATAACCGTCGATCACGATCTGCGGGCATGAGGCGTAACGCTTTAAGTAGAGCAACAATGGTTTAGCCGTTGGCATAGCGCCGAAGCGCAGGATCAGTTCGGGCTGCGCTCGCTCGCTAAAAGCATCCAGGCGCAAAAATGCGTCGTAGCTCGTAATGATCTTGCTGCGGTCATGCTCACCGTTGCGCAATTGCGATAATGGATCGGCCAGGATTGGGTAGCCGGTATGCTGAGCAAGCTGGACCAGAGGGAGGGTCAGGGCGGGGTTGTCGATTGGCCCGACGATAATCAGGCCGCGTTGTGCCTGGCCTATCAGATCAGCGAGGTGAGCGGTTTGTGTAGCGGTTGGTGGGGCGAGCGTGGCCTCGTTGACGAGAACATAGGGGGCATTGTCGGGTCGTCCCTGCCAGGCAACGGGATCGCGTTGCTCGACTGGAGGCAGGGGCTGATCGGCTAGGGCGTCGGGCGTCAACGGCTCACGGAAGGGCAGGTTGAGATGGACAGGACCGGAGGGGACAGCCGTTGTCAGTGCCACAGCGCGACAAGCGAGCGTGCGAATATACCGTAAAGCCGCATTGGTCGCTTCTGGCAAGGCTACATCAACGAACCATTTGACGTGCGTGCCGTAGAGCCTGTTCTGATCGATGGCCTGGGGTGCTCCGCAGTCGCGTAGCTCGTACGGGCGGTCAGCCGTCAGCGCCAGCAGTGGCACATGGGTCAGTTTGGCCTCGACGATGGCTGGCAGGAAGTTTGCAGCCGCCGTGCCGGAGGTGCAGACGAGCGCGACCGATTCCCGCAAGCGTTTTGCCATGCCCAGGCCGAAGAAGGCCGCCGAGCGTTCATCGATATGCATCCAGGTCTGAATGGCGGGATGGGCCGCGCAGACCAGCGCCAGGGGAGTTGAGCGAGAGCCAGGACAGATGATAACATTGCGTAAGCCTGCTCGTTGCAGTTCATCAACAAAGGCGTTTATGTAAACATAGGTAGGGTTAGCAGCATTTAAGGCATAATGAACAGATTTATTTATCATAGTGTGTCCTCAATCTTCGCCGCCCAATCCACGCAGCATGACTTGAAGTTTCAAGCAAGACTCGGCGTATTCGCTTTCGGGATTCGAGTCTGCGACGATCCCGCATCCTGCAAACAATGTTGCCTTGTTGCCGTTGACGAGCGCGGAACGTAATGCCACCGCGAACTCGCCATTGCCGTTGGCACCAATCCAGCCAATCGGTCCGGCGTACCAGCCGCGATCCAACTGCTCGCTCTCGCGAATGGCGGCGAGTGTGGGCAGACGCGGAAAACCACCAACGGCAGGCGTGGGGTGCAGATCTTCAATCGCTTCCAGCACACAGCGACCAGGGAGCAATTCGCCGACAATCGTGGTCTCCAAATGCTGGATATTTTTGAGTTTGAGCAGGTGAGGCGTGGCGGCAACCTGCACTTTGGAGCATAGCACTGCCAGGGCATTGCGGATAGTCGCGACGACGATATTGTGCTCGCCCTGGTTTTTCTCGCTCTGCAACAACTCTTCACCGAGGCGCTGATCCTCCTCTGCGGTGGTGCCACGAGGCGCTGATCCGGCTAAAGCAATTGTCTGGAGTTGTCCATCCTGCGAGCAGACGAGCCGCTCAGGAGTCGCGCCGATGAAGTAGTCGGCTCCGCGTTGAATGGCAAAGACGTATGCGCCTGGATAGTTCATGCGTAGGCGACAGAGCACAGTATCGATATCAAACGCTTTGGCCTCATTGGTGACGCGTACTGCGCGAGCCAGCACAACCTTTTCATATACGCCGTTGCGGATCAGCTTAACGGCATCTGCCACTTGCGCCAACCACACGGAACGCGAGAACAAAGCTTGCTCAAGCAACTGATCGCCTCCCTTGCTCATCACCTGTTGGGGATCGGGGACGATCCGCTCGACGGCGGTTTGCACACGCTGCAAGGTGGCGATCATCTCCTGTGCTATGCTCTCTGGCTCGTCTGAAGCCTGAATAATCCTG
>DASTZT010000004.1:0-3269 GCA_035764225.1 Ktedonobacteraceae bacterium | reverse complement strand
GATATAATACCAATGGGCCTGAGAGCAAGGAAGAGGAGATGCGGATCTCCTGTCCTTACTGCCATTCTACCGATACCGAATTCTTTTCTTTGTTCGGTCAGCAGCTCTTGACCACACAATACTATTGCAATACCTGCCGTACACCTTTTGAACGCGTCAAGGACGATGACGTGTTGATAGACTACGCAGCACGAAAGGAAGAGTAACCGTGACTACGACAACAGAACGAACGCTGGTAAACTATAGCGTCACTGAAGGGATCGCTGTAATCGAGCTTACCAACGCCCCGGCCAATACCTACAGCTACGAAATGATGCGCCAGTTGGACGACGCCATCTTGCAGGCTCGCTTTGACGAAAATGTCCATGTAATCGTCATTCGCGGCTCAGGCGAAAAATTCTTTTGTGCCGGAGCCGAAATCAGCATGCTCAACGCGGTCACACCCACCTTCAAATATTATTTTTGCCTCCACGCCAACGAGACCCTGACGCGCCTTGAGCAGACGCCCAAGCTGGTAATTGCCGCGCTCAACGGCCATACCGTCGGTGGCGGCCTGGAGATTGCGCTGGCCTGCGATATCCGTATTGCGCGTCGCAATGCCGGTCGCGTTGGACTGCCAGAAATTAACCTGGGCGTCCTCCCTGGCACAGGCGGCACGCAACGTATGGCGCGCGCTCTCCCCAAGAACAAGGCCATCGAATTGATGACCGAAGGCAAACTGATGACCTTTGAAGAGGCGCAGGAGCTTGGTCTGATTAACTACATCTACGAATCGGAAGGCTTCTGGGAGAAGGTCATGGAATACGCCAGGACGTTCTGCCCGCCCAATCGCGCCTCCAAGACCGTCGGGCGCATCAAACGCTCCGTACAGTCCGGCTCGGAAGTGGCATTCTCCGAAGCCCTCGCTATCGAGCGCGAGCTGCAACAGCTCTGCTTCCAGGGCGAGGACGCCAAAGAAGGCATTGCCTCCTACGTCGAGAAGCGCAAAGGCGTCTTCCAGGGCCAATAATTGACTCTGGAAATTGGCTCGTGATACATTAAAGATATGTTGTAGTAATCACTACAACATATCTTTAAGCGGCAGTTAGCAGGAGAGGAAACGAGCAAATGCGGTTAACGGTGGTTCTCGAACCGAGCGAGGAGGGAGGCTATACCGTCTATGTACCTGCCCTTCCTGGCTGTATCAGTGAGGGAGATACCAAAGAGGAAGCTTTAGCTAATATTAAAGAGGCCATCAAGCTCTACCTTGAGCCAGTTGAAGATGATCTTATGTTGGATGAGCGTGCGGCGGTGCAGGAGATCGAAGTTTGAGCAAAGTTCCTAGTTTGTCCTATATCCAGATTGTTAATGCTTTGCGACGAGATGGGTGGGTTGTGGTACGTCAGCGAGGAAGCCATATTCGGCTGCAAAAACACGCAGGCAACGAATTGTTGAAGATTACAATTCCGGCTCATCGTCCAGTAAAAGCCTCAACTTTATCTCATATTATCAAACAAGCTCGGTTAACCTTAGATCAGTTTCTTGAACTACTGTAATTAATAACAGGAAAGAATCTATGCCGGATCTTCATGTCCGCTTGCACAAAGATATACTCTGGCTGATATTGGATCGAGATCCCCTGAACTCTCTCACTGCTGACATGCTCGGCATGCTCAATACTGCATTGCGTAAAGCTACCGGACAAGCTCCCCACCTTATTGTGATAACGGGAACGGGCGAGCGAGCATTTTGCGCGGGCGTGGACCTTCCTGACGATTCGGAGGCGCAGAGGATAGAGCTACTGCGCGAAGCCAGAGCGACCTGCACGCTCTTCGAGGAACTGCGAGCCTGTGGCATCCCTACTGTCGCGCTGGTCAAAGGGAGCGCGTATGGCGCGGGCTGCGAGCTGGCGGCTCTCTGCGATACCGTGATTGCCCGCGAAGACGCCACGTTTCGCCTGCCATCGGTCAATGCCAAAGTCTTCCCTTCCGCCACCGCCATCTATCTGCCCGCAGCCATTGGACAGGAGCATAGCACCCGCCTGATGCAGAGCGGCGAAACGCTCAATGCGCGAGCAGCTATGCGCCTGGGACTGGCCCATCAGGTGCTCCCCACACGCCGTTTTCTTGCCGATACCGAAGAGCTGCTGGTCATGCTCTCCACAGGGTCGTAGCATTCCCACCCATCGTCTACAAAGGCAAGCTAGCACACTCAGAGCTGGATGTTTTGCCAGTTTGCAGCGACATTATCATGATACGGTTGTCCTATCAGGGAACTTTTTCCGCTACAGGCACGTCCTGATTATAGGTAGGGAATATTGTTTGCGGCGCATCATGATGTAAGGAGGCCATCTATGCATATAATTTATGGGATACAACGTCCCCAACGACTGCTGGTCTTATTGTGTAGTATACTCATGCTTGTCTTTGTGCTCGCTGGTTGCGGCTCGAATGTAGGCAGCGGAGCGGGCGGAGGGACGGGATTGACACCGACGCCAACAGCAAAGCCAACGGTTGGCACAACAAAAGGCTATGGCACGTCCGTTGGCTGTCCCAGCGATGCAGTCATAACGAACGCACCCGCAAAGGCCAACGTCATCATTCAAATGACGAATATGGATAACACCGTCACTGCTCACGTCGGTGATGTCATCGAGGTACGCTTACCTTTTGGACATAAATGGGGCGGGCCGGGAACAGCCGCTTTGCATGGGCTAGAAGCGCAATCTCCTGCCGGTTATGCGTGGAAGGCTGAGAATGTTTGCGTCTGGCGCTTTACTGCTACAGGACCAGGAACCACCCAGTTGCTTTTCCATAGCCAGGCCCTCTGCAAGCCAGGCGAGCTGTGCCCCATGTACATTACAGCCGTTCCCTTTACCGTCGTGGTCAAGTAAAGTCAGGGCAAGCGCAAGGCCCCCACCCAAGCCCATCGTCCTCCCCTTGCCCCCACACATCCAGATCTCTTTATGGACATTGTTTGGGGTTTGGTGGCGCGATTCGCGATTGTTGGGGAACTGGTAGGGGCAAGGGGTGGGGATTGGGCGGATGAGGAGGCCTTGCGCTTGCCCTGCTGGAGACGGGACCTTCATCGCCAAAGAGCATTATTGGCTGGCCAGCGCCTCGCAGTTCCCATCAGCAAGATTGCGGCGCTGGAGCAGCCTGAGAGGTGAGTCGAGAGATATAGGCGATAAATCGGACGCGCTGAAGCGGGTCGGTACGAAATTTCAGTGTGCTTGCCCCTGCGCCTACAGTTGTCATAATCGTTGTATAATGAAGCATGGCCCTCTATTG
>DASTZT010000003.1:0-7858 GCA_035764225.1 Ktedonobacteraceae bacterium | reverse complement strand
GTGGCAAGTCGGTATAGAAAATAGTATGTTTCGCGTAGAGCCACTCTCCGTACATGACATAGCGGTCGGTCAACGCCTCCCATAGCTCCGTCGTATAGCGATGTGCCCAGGTTTTGAAGAGATGAAATTGGGCTTCTCTTGGACCTCCGACGAGGTAATGACCCCTACTCTGTAAAAATAGTTTGCCATTGGCATCGAAGCTAATAGCGCTGTTGGCTCCATCCATTTTTTCTTCGACGATCAGGTGTCGCCCTGCCAGGATGCGCAACGACGCCACTTGCAAATCTTCATCGCCGCGCTGGATGCCGGAACCTTCCAGGTGAGGCGTGCGTGGATACTTGTAAATCTCGCTCATGGGCGTTCTATCCTGGCGATCACGATCATATGATTGTGGACATAGTCGATGGTTGTGCGCGTGACTCCCGCCTCGGCTAAGCGTTGTTGCAGGCTTTGCTGATCGAACAGGTGGATATGTTCCGGGTTATCATCCTCTTTGGAAGGGACGGAGAGAATCAGAAATTTGCTGGCAACACGACAGACTTCCCGTAAGGCTTTGCTGGTGGCTGGAATATGCTCAAGGACTTCCAGCATGGTCACAACCTCAAATGTCTTGTCGGCGAAGGGAAGGTTGGTAGCATCTGCCTGGACAGCAGCTAGCTGTGGTATGCCGCCATCATGCACCGCCTGGATATCCGCCACTCGATAATCAAGCAGATCGATGGCGGTCACTGGTAGCGCGGGGAACTCGTGCAAGAGGGGCCAGAGAAAAGCACCGCGCCCGCTCCCAATATCGAGCAAGCTAGCGGGCTGCATGCCCTTCAGCGTACCCAGCACTTTGCGCACGCGTGGCAGTTCCATTGTGCGTTTAAAGCGGTGCAGACGTAGCTCGTGATCGCTGCCAAGCTGGATCAGCGCCTGTAGCTCATCGTTTGAAAGTTCATCAAGCGGCCTGGAGAATAGCAAATCTGGCGTCTGATATCGCAGATCGGACGCCAGTTTGCCACGCACGAACGCGGCGGCAAGAACGGTAAAATACTCCTGCTGTGTTTTCATAGCGACAATAATACCACACCCTCACCCAACAATTGCAGGCCCCCACGAACTGACGCGATCCGGCGTAATCATAATCACCGGATAGTGCTCCAGCGCCATGCTGCGATACTGAACGTAACGTTCACGCAATAACTTTAATGCCAGCGTGTGAGCCTCTGCCCCTGGTTCAATTAGCTCAGCTCGACCATGCAGCAGCACATAGCCCAGGCGAGACCAATCATCGTCGTACTGATCGATCAGTAAAGAGGCTTCGTGGCGAGCCTCGATATTGCGGACGCGCCGCAGACTGGTTCCGCTAACGCGTTTGGGCTTCTCATCGAGCGGCGTATAAAAATGTGCTCCGTCGAAGGCATAGCAGACGGGAACGAGATGTGGACTCCCGTTCTCGTCTGCCGTCGCCAGCCGCGCCACTCGCTGCGCCTGCACAAAGGCCATTTCTGCTGCTGTCAGCGTGTTACGTTGTGGTGCCATGTATGTCCTTTTCAGCGTCTGATTGAATACTAACTAGCGCCCGGCCACAGCGATCTTCTCGACCGCTGGCGCGATCTGGTTTGCTAGTAGATCAAAAGGCTCCAGATCGGCTACATTTGGCATGCTGAAAATGGCTTGATCGACACCCTGCTCCGCCAAAGCCGCGAAATGATCGATGGCCGCGCTCGGACTCAAGGTATTGTTGCGACCGTCGCGTGTGATATGCATCACGTCGAGCGTGGTTTTCTCGATCTCGTTATAATCGCGACCCAGCGAGGCGCAATGGTCGCGCAGGATATCCAGCTTGCGACGCAGCTCATCATGGCCCAGGCGTGCAAAAAGGTTGCAGGCATCTCCATACTGAGCGACGAGGCGCAAGGTTTTACGTTCGCCTCCCCCACCGATCAGAATGGGTGGATGTGGTGTTTGCACGGATCGCGGCGAATTAAGGGGACGTTCAAGCGTATAGTGCTTGCCGTTATAGGGCTGGTCGGTGCCCTGCCACATCTGATGGGCTATTTGCAACGTCTCCTCTAACCGTTCAAAACGCTCTGCGAGCGGCGGGAAGGGAACGCCCAGCCCGTTATGCTCTTCCTCGTTCCAGGCCGCGCCGATGCCAAAATAAGCTCGTCCATGTGAAAGCACATCGAGCGTCGTCGCTGTTTTGACCAGGATACCGGGATAGCGATAGGTCACTCCTGTCACCATCGTCCCAAGCTTAATGCGGTTAGTGCGACCAGCGGCAAAGGCCAGCGCCGTCCAGCCCTCAAGCATCTCGTTCTCCGCCGGACCTACAAAGCCAATTTGAAAGAAGTGGTCCATCACCCACAAACTATAAAGGCCAGCTCGCTCGGCTCGTTCGGCAATCAGGCCGAACGTATCACCAAGTAGCCCCTGATCCTGTTGCCATGTAAAATTAGGAACCTGTAATCCCAGGCGCATAAAATTCTCCTCTAGTTACTTATTGCTATGCATAAAATAAGTCTCCATCAGTAATGACGAAGCACCGCTCCCATTAGTATACAAAGGGAAGTGTTGTGGGGACAAGCGAACGGAAGCTGGTTGTGTGATGTCTGCTTAACGACACAGACAGAGGGCGAGCTATACGAGCAGACAAAAATAGCGATGGGAATATCTGTGTATCAGGCGGATATTCCCATCGCTGTTCATTGGGCTTCTGCGCAAAAGGGTCTTATGCTCGACTCTCAGTTACTGGTGTTTGCTCACCTTCCCTTTTCCGCAAGAGGGTCTCTTTTCTGTTGATAAAAACCGTCATTACCATCGCACTGATCGCACCTAGCGTAAAGAAGGTATAGAGGTAATGCAGATTGCCAGAATTGAGCAATGATTCGGCTCCAGAGACGCCAATGAAGTTTCCTATGCCTTCTCCCAGGCTCACCGCGGCAGCATTCAGGGTAAAAGCTACTTGTTTATGTTCAGCAAGCGCCCCATCTGCAACCAGGGTGTCCAGAGCTGGCATGAGCAATATTTCACCAAGCGTCCAAAGAGCTACAGCGGCGTAGACAATTTGCCAGATGGGAAAGAACCAGAGCAGCGCAAAACCACCAGCAAAAGCCAGAAAGGCCAGTATGATTATTTGCAAGATTGAGACGTGCAAACGTATTATCAACCTGCTCAGAGGTACCTGTCCTATTACCACCAGGATGGCGTTCAAGGCAAAGACGGAGCCGAGAAGATCAGGGCGGTGAACGGCGTCGCTCACAAACAGTGGGAGCGACGCATAGGATTGCGTGTAGAGAAACCAGCCCATAAAAGCAAAAAGCATGGCCCGCCATAATGGCAGACGACGCAGGCTCAATTTCAATCCTGCCCCCCATTTGGGGCGTTGCTGCTCCTCCAACTGGTTAGAAGGAAGGCACATAGCAATAAGCCCGGCCAGGATATATGCTGTGGCTGCTAGCAGGAAGACGACGCTTGCGGACCAGTGGAATAACAACGTGCTCCCAGCAAACGCGCCTACAGCCGCCGCGATATTGATGCCCGTCGTCAGGGATGCATAACGAAAGAAAAGCAATTTTACTTCTGATTTCTTCGAATTGGTAGAATGAGCAGCTAACGTTTTTACTAACAACGAATTCGTACCATGCCCAATCCCGGCGCTCAATAACAGCGCCATGACAAGAATAGGTGTTTTGGCAACTGACATCCCTAAATAGCTAAAGCCAGTCAGGAATAGTGCCATGAATGTCGCCTGATGAACAGGAAAACGATCTATTACAGGTGCGAGGAAAATGCGTGACAGACGAAAAGAAAGAGAAACGAACAGCAGCAACCCTCCTGCCTGAGCGGGAGGGAGATGAAGACTCCCTACAAAGTAGAGGGAGAGAATCGCCATCACAGCAAAGTGACCTAAATTGCATGTACTATATTCTGCGATCAGCAGAGCAAACCAGTTGGGTCTCTGCCATCTTTGAGTCCAGGCCCGCATTACTATCTCCTTTTTGATGATTTTCTCATTGAAGCTTCTATTGATTGCTAAGTATTTTTAGTCACTATGCATAATGTGCGTAGCGCCTGGCGGAAGATGATCTCTAGTTTTTCACGGTCTGCGGCCTTCGCTAATACCCATCCCACCCGGTCAAAGCTCGAATCGACGGGCTTAACAAGCTCTCCAGGTTTACAGGTCACTTCGATATCGACCACTCCCGGTACGTTCCTGGCTTCGTCTATCCCTTCTACTGCTGTAATAGTGCCTGGAGCGATATTTAGAAAGCGAATCCCGGCAACTTCTTTTGGTGCTCCGAAGGTCACTCTATAAGGAATGTCCCCTAGTTCAGCAAAAATGGGGCTGGTCATATCGCACTTGGCGGCCAGCTCGGTCAACGTGACGATATGGTCGCCTCCGTACCGTGTATGAATTTCGCCGCAGACAAACCCCCGTTGTGTCTGAAAGCCTTCAAGATGTAATGGTCCGAAGGTAATCCCGATGGCCTGTACAATCTGCCTGACAAGGTTCTCATACTGGACGTATGACATTTCCGGGCCGCTGTCTGGGGATGTGTGACCAGCTTCAACGAATGAGGCTGAATAGAGCATCTTTTCTGTCACCCCAAACAACACAACCTTCCCCTGATACACCATAGCTTCAATCGAGATCTCTCTTCCATGAATAAATTCTTCAGCCAGGATCAGCGGCTCCTCACAGTGTTCAAGACAGGTCTGGAATGCCGTTGCCAGTTCAGCAGCAGATGCCACCTTAACCACTCCGACACTCCCCTGTAAGTTGTGTGGCTTGAGGACTATAGGGGCATTGACCTGTTGCCAGAAGGCTTGCACCTCTTCTAAAGTGCGACATAATGTATAAGCAGGGCTAAGCATACCTGCCTTCTTCAAAAGCTCTCGCGTCAGAAATTTATTATTACATGCTTCAATGACCTCTGGTGTATTGCCTTTGAGCTGGTAATCTTGCACAACACGAGCCGTTACGACTGCCCCGGCTTCTTTAAATGTGTAGATCGCATCAAGCGGTGCTTCTGCGTGGAGGAGACGTGTTGTAGCTGATAAGCTTTCATAGCTAGTATAGTCGGTGACAACGAGCCGATCAGCGCCACAGACAAGGTGAGCTTTGTCGGTTAAATTCTTTTCGCTATCTCCAAGAATCACTTCATAACCGAGCCGTTGAGCCCGTTCGATGGATCGTTTTACATGATTCTGAGGAATCCCAACAAAAAAAAGGCGTTTTTTGTTCATAAATCTAGCATGCTCCTGATTTTATAGATTTTCTATGTATTGTGCATCAGCTTTTTGAAGCTCCATAAGAATAAGGAGAGCTTTTTAAGCTTCATAACTGATCTTGATTAGCTTTTCGACAGCTGCCACTCGTGCTTCAACTTCTGCAAAACTATCCCCTCCCACCACAACAAAGCCTGGGCGGTCATGACTGTGCTTGAATAGAGGCATGTGATCTCCCGGCTTCACCTTGACTTCGATTTCGATGACACCTGGGAGGACCTGGCAGTCTTCGACTCCATCAATGCTTGCAATACGACCCTCAGGCCACCTGAAGTATTGTACGGTAGCACACTTGAATTTTTTCTCCCCTACCGCCGGGGTACTTCTCCCCAGAATCGAACATACTGCAAGCTCGTATTGATCGTAGCCACTGACTAATTTCGTCAGAAGAGGAATACGATCACCGCCAGCTCGTGTATGCGTCTCGATCACCATAACTTGAGAATCGGCATATTTTACCTCCGTATGAGTGGCTCCTTTATCCACCTGAAGGAGATCTAAACAGCGACAAACTGTTGCTGTAATCTCTTGCGCGGCCTGTGGAGAAAGCTGGGCGGGCACCCGGTGACCGACTTCAACAAAATTAGGCGCTCCTGTTGTTATTTTTTCGGTAATACCGAGAATCTGGTGCTGGCCCTCCCACGTTACAGCTTCCACGCTAAACTCAGGGCCATCCACGTATTGTTCCCATAGACATAAATCGCCTCCTATAAGTTGCTCGAACGTGGTTGGATCGTCTATGTACTCTATTCCTCTGCTGCCAGAGCTATCGAGCGGTTTTACGATGACAGGATAAGGGATATCTTGCGCGTTACTTTGGTGAACAAGACCGAAGCCGGGCTGTTCCATCTTTCCCATCAAAGTACGACGCATAAAAAGCTTGTTTCGCGTTTGCAGCACAGACGCAACGGGCACCGTAGCAATATGGAGTGCTTCAGCTAATAGCGCTGCCGGTAATAGTCCCAACTCCGTAAAAGAGAATACGCTGGTAATGCTTTCAGCGAATGGCAGCTTTAAGACGCATAAAGGATCGGCTTTAAAAGGAACCTCTACGATGGATATGGGCTTTCCTTCGATACGGTATGGCCGATCAACGGGATCTACCAGCAGGATAAAGGGGATATCCAGGGCCGATAAGGTGGCAGTGCCCTCCCACGGTATAGATCCAATGAGCAGTGATGTCACGTCATGTACTCCTTTTTGATCGTTATGAGACCACAAAAAGGTCTTGCCAGGATTGAATGCGTGTCACATCCGCATAAAGCTCGTCTGCGTTATCACCGCGCAATTCAATACTCAAAGGGGCTGTATATCCCAGCGTTGATGGCCCAACCATTTGTCCTGGCTTGACTTTCACTTCATGAGAAAAGTACGTCTTGAGCTTTTTGATGCGCTCCACATCAGGACTGTTTGTCAACATCCCCTGCTTCCTTGAGTATGGAGAGATAACGGCTGTTGGCATCGTTCGTAGAGGCGTGACATCTGCTTTGTTCCCCATCCGTACCTGATAGTAGGCATGGATAAGATCGATTCCATAGCTCAAATCGAACATGCGTGCCCGATTTCCGCCAGGTCGGGCACCGATCTCCAGCAGTTTGGGGCCTTGTGAAGTTTGAACAATTTCAACATGCGCAATACTACTTCTGATCCCCAATGCCTGTACGCCAGCCCTGGCAAGATCGGACATGGCCTCCTGCTCGCTGATGGCCAGACGAGAGGGGAGTACGCGTGCAAAGTGATGGAAATCATTCCAACCCATGTCATGGCCTGAGATCATATCCACAACGGGAGTTGTCGTAACATGCCCTGCAGCATCAATAATGCAATCAATGGAATAGGTCTTGCCTTGCAGGAATTCCTCGGCCTGGATATACGGCTGGACATGGTACTGACCGGCTTTTTGCGAAAAGTCTGTTAATCCATGCACGATAGATTCATAGTTCTGTAATAGTTCTTCTGGCGATTGGCTCAATGATACAAACAGACTATTATATAGATTGGTTGGTTTTAAAATGAGAGGAAAACCAACCTCTTTAACAAACTCGATCAGCTCTTCTTTTGATGCGACTTTTTTAAATCTGGCGGTGGCCTCTGGACCGATATACTGTACAAAGCGTTCATGCATGATTGACTTGTCAAGGCAGACAAGCGCAGTTTCCTTTGAGATCCCATGCAACCCTAGATGCTCGCTCACAAGCGCCCCTGTGAGGACGTAACGTTCATGCGTTACGAGCACGCATCCAATAGGCCATTTTTCCTGAATGCTATCTACTAGGCGCAGGATGGTCTCTTCGGAGGCGCTAAAATCGCTGTGCTCAACAACGCAAAAAGCCTTGAGATCAGCAGGCCGAAGCGTGCTATTTGAATCAAGGATCACGCCAAGAGGGAGCTCGCGTTGCATCAGGCTCTCAAACTCGTTTTGTCTCACCACCCCTATATATAAAACCAACGGTTTTTTTTGCATATACACCTCTATACATTCAAAAAAGGAAATAGCAAGTGAATCATCCCGGACTTTTGAAAAAGTGCTCAAAACCAGGGGTTCAAAGGGGCGGCTGCCCCTTTGAACCCCGCAGAAGCG
>DASTZT010000002.1:0-3954 GCA_035764225.1 Ktedonobacteraceae bacterium | reverse complement strand
CAACCAGCTCGACCCGCGCTAGGCGCTCCCTGCGTTCTCTGCGTCTCCGCTGCACTAATGGCTTTTCGACCCTCTTTTTCATCGATGAAGATGTATAAGGAGTGACGCCCATCTGCCTGAGCATACGTATCCCCTGCGCGTCTAATACGGGAACTTCGACGGGAGGCTGAGCAAAGATTCTTCCCCAGGCCCGATACATTGCCAGCAGCCCTATGACGATGAGCGTGCCCCACGCGACCAGCCAGGAAAGAGCTTGCGCGATCAGCAAGGAGACGCCCATGCCTTGCCCCTGTTGCAACAACGATGGCAATAGCGGGCCGAGCCGATAGAGTTCGCGCCACGACGCAGGGGGAAATCCACCCAGCCTGTAAACGACAAAGAGGCCAATAGCCAGACAGAGCAGAGGATAGCCCAGCACGCCAACCCATGAAGACTGGAGGCGCTGGCTCGCCTGGGAGAAACGTTGATGCAGCGTAATTCCGCCATCAGCCCGCTCCGCCGTTCCCCAGGTATGAATCAGCACGCCAGCCACCACCAACGCCCCACCAATGTAGCCATCCAACGGCAATATCTCCCCCAGATAGAGGTTCGCCGCCACTGCCCCCAGGATCGGTTCGAGAATATAGATAAAAGCAACCGTAACAGGCGAGATATGCTTCTGCAACACAACCGTAATCAGGATGGGTAAGAAGGTCGTCCCCAGCGCGATATAGAGAATATTCCAGGTATCCCCAGGCATTGAAGGATGGACCGCCTGCCAGTTGCCAAAAAGCAGAGCAATCAAACTGGCCCAGCCTGCCATCGTCAGCAGCTCAACGCCAAAAAGGGGCCAGCGCACTGCCTCATCCTTTTGCTCGTGATCCGCGAGAAACACATAAAATGTACAGAAGAGACCGCCAATAAAGGCAATCAGCGCCCCCCTCAGCCCTCCCATCGACGCGTTCATAATCAGCAGGATCGCTCCTATAACGGAGACAACGCCCGCGAACCAGGTCGCTTTGCCAATCGAGTGACGCAAAAATAGTCCCGCAATCACTGCTGCCAGCAAGCCATTTAACGAGGGGAAAAAAGCGGTACTGGTGGCGCTGTTATACTTGAGCGCCACCGCAAGCGTACACAATCCCAGACACAGACAACTCCCCAGCACAAAGCCGCTTTTGACCGCTGCCCTGGTGATATGCTTCCACGACCGAATCACAATCACAAGCCCCACCGGCACTAATGAGGCCATGACGAAGAATGTGAATACGATGGGATCTATACGCCCAAGCGCCTCTTTCGCAACCGAATAATAGGTTCCAAAGAGGAACGCATTGAGCAAAAAGGCAAAACAGGCCACAACTTTCATTTTCATACGTAATCACACCTCATATGTCAATTCCGCCCTCACTGACCATACCACTGCCCCCTCAGCCACCACATCCTGTAGGGGCATTCCTTGCCGAAGGTCTGAGCGAAGCTAGACGCGAGAGCGGCGTTGACCTTCGGAATTTCAATGCCAGGGCTTGCCCCTGCCCTCGTCAGCATATCTATTCAGAGTATACGCGCCAATAATGGCAAAACGGGCGGGTTTCGTCCATAGCTCAGACGTGTAAGATCACAATTTATACGGGGTAAGCCACCTTACCTTAAGACGGCATAACACCTCTGGAGTGCAAGAACATCGCAAAATTTTGCGATGTTCTTGCACCGAATTAGAGAACGGAGGAAGATTAGCAAAGAATTTAAGGTTTTAAAAGCCCTTTACATGTTTTTGGGCAAGTTCGGGGTTGAGGGCGATGGCACGCTCGTAGTTTCCTCTGGCTCGCTCATACTGCCCTATTTGTTCGTAGGCGCGGCCTCGATTGTAATAGGCCCAGGCGTCGCGAGGATCGATGGTAAGCGCCCGGTCGAAATCGTTGATGGCTTGCTGATAGTAAGCCAGTTGCAGATAGATATAACCACGTTTATAGTAGACACTGGCAATCCTGGGATTCAGCCGCAACGCTTGCTCAAATTCGCTGAGTGCTCGCGGGTATTGCTCCAGATGGTAGTATGCGGAGCCGCGCTTATCATAGAAATCGGCAATAGCGTGATCGAGGGCGATGGCCTGGTCGTATTCATCAATAGCACGCTGGTAGAGTCCCAATTCGTAGTAGGCCAACCCTTTAGAGTAATAGGCCCAGGCGTTACCAGGGTCAAGGGAAAGTACCTGATCAAATTCACTGGCAGCTCGCTGATAGAGGCCCAGTTGATGATAGGCAGAGCCCAATCCATAGTAGGCGGCAATGCACCTGGGATCGCTGTTAATGGCCTGATTATACGCTGTAATAGCTTCCTGAAAGCGCAATGCGGCGTAATAAACATTGCCCTCCTCCAACCACTTCTGACCACCTTTTTTATAAACCGCAGGAATCGGTCGTGTCACACTCCTTTTACTGCTTTGCGTATATTCTTTTAATATTTCCCCTTGCGGCCTTCTGAAAGGCTCCTCATATTTTCTACTTTGAACAGGCTGCACGGCCTCTTCTCTGGCTTTCTGCTGGATCTCCCCCCAATCCATTTTTGAGATATCGTCCTTCAAGCTTTGCTCAAGCACCTGAGCGAATTCCCGAACGTTAGCATGGCGATTACCAGGGTTCTTGGCCAGAGCTGTCATAACGATTTGCTCGGTTTGTAAAGAAATAGCGACTCCACGTTCACGCAATGATGGCGGAGCTACATGTAAGTGCTGCCCTACTACCTCATAGAACAATCCCTGGAACGGGCAAGTTCCGCACAACCATTCATAGGCCACTATCCCTAGCGAATATTGGTCACTGGCCCGACAGGCTTTGCCATAAAATTGTTCGGGGGCCATATAATAGTACGTTCCCTGCACTACCTGGGTCTGTTGCGTCATCGAGATGCGCCCACTTTGCGAAACGGTGGCAATGCCAAAGTCGCTCAATAGCACCTCCATTTGCTGACCAACCAGCATATTTTCTGGCTTGACATCGCGATGGATCAAATTTTCTTCGTGTGCATATTGAAGCGCACCTGCCACTTCTTTCACATATTGGATAATGGTGGAGGGAAGGAGACGAGAGCCACGCGGGTGACGCTGGCGCAGGGTGCCATTGGGAGCATACATCATGACAATAAAAGGGATGGAACTTTTCGTTTCTACACCAAAATCAAGGACGGGGATAATATGCGCATGCTTGAGGCGAAAAATGCGCGCCTCGTTCAGAAAGCTTTGAAATTCTTCACGAGTCGATTGAAACTTGAGCAGTTTCACTGCAACGGCTGTGCCACGATAGATATCCTCTGCGAGATATACCTGGCTGAAACCGCCTTCTCCAAGCAGCCGCATCAGGCGATATCGGTCTAACTGTTGACCACTACGATCAGACATAGTACGGCTCCCCCCTGGCCAGATTTCGATCCGTATTGCGCTCGCCGCTATGGCATAGTTCTTTTACGCTTTCACGCCTTGTAGCATGCGTCTGGCTCGCGCCTCTACAAGGGCGAGTTCGTAGCGTTGTGCCTCTTCGATGACTTCATTAAGCACCGTGCGCGCTTTTTTGGTTTCCTCCCGTAGCAAGAAGAGCTGGCCCAGCGCCAGGCGGCCCCTGGTTCTTGTCTCGACCTCTAATCCTGAAAGGGCAAGCGCACACTCTATATCTTGACGAGCGTGCAGCAGCAAACGCATGCGTATATTAGGAAGAGGCTGGTTCTGGGCCTGAGCTATCCGCACCCTGCCCAGCGAGATCAGAGCAACACCGATACAGGGATTGTTGCGCATAGCCCGTCCGATACTTAAGGCGCGTAGGATACATTGAGCAGCTTCATCGAGCTTGCCTTTTGCCGTGATATCAACCTTCGTTTCGTCCTGCAACATCAAGACAATCGCCAGAGCCGAGTTCCATAAGCTGATATACTCACGATCATTGAACCGTTCAGCTAACGCCAAGCCTTTCTTATACCATTCTT
>DASTZT010000001.1:0-4651 GCA_035764225.1 Ktedonobacteraceae bacterium | reverse complement strand
TGGTCAAAGTGAGGCATGGCCTGTCGGGGAGGAACGGCAACACGTCCTGCTCGTTCGGTGATCTGATGCCAGAGCTTCTTAATTCTCGTCTGACTAGAAGGCGTATGAAACTGGGTGAAGTCCTCATCCTCGAAGAAGCGTTGGAAGGACGGATGACGTATGTGGTGCTCCTGTTTCATTTCCTGATCCGTTCTCTGGCCCAGTGTGTGAAGGTGTCCGGTGACCAGAGCGACGATCAGCCCATTGATGGTGATGCACGAGAACGTGACCGGCCACCCAGGCCACCAATTCCCCAGCCCTGTCAGAATCGCAATCAGAAGACCAGCCATCGTGAGAAACCAGGCCACCAGCCCACCAGGGAGGCCCTGTAAAAGGGTGCCCACGATAATGGGAAATACAGACAGGAGTATAAAGGGGCCCAGGCTCCAGGTGCGCCATGCTTGCCCATTGGCGTGGAGGAGATACGACAGCCAGAAGAGCGCACTGAACAGGAGGATCACGCCCCAGGACGCTGGCCTGTTGTTCTTAATCTTCATCATCCAACCGCCTCTTTCCCAAAAATATTTTTCACCTCGTCGTTCGCCTGTGTTTGATCTCCTCAGAGAGCGAGCCTGCGTAAACGTCCCACTACGATCAGAAATCCCGCCTGAGGATAGCGACGAGCCAGAGCCATCTCATGAGTCTGAACCACCAGGGGCATTCTGAAACGATGCCGTAAACCAACCTACCATCATCTATGGGAAAACGTCAAGCACAACAGCAAGGCCAGCTTCAGTGGGATGCTCTACAGCGGCTAGCAACGCGTAGCTTCTTGTCGCATTCCCCTATAGTCGCTCGTTCCTATCTCTTGTGATATACTATCTTTACTGCTTACAAATGGCACAAATAAATATAGTACAGGTATGCTGGGGGAGCGAGCAGCTGAGAGGCGGGATCAAGCCCACCAACCCTTTGAACCTGATCTCGGAAAGCCGCACAGGGTATCATCTTACATCTCTGGAGCGGAAGACGAGCGGAGGGAACGCAACCAACGGACGGAGACCATGCTACACCGCCTGTAGGTGTGTCATGGTCTTTCTGCTGGCTTTGGAATCCATAACAGAGGTGGATGGACTCCATCCGCTGGCGTGATCTTCTCCTTTCACCCCCTCATACCGCTATGCTTCAGCGTCTCTTACGTCCATCGTAGCCCGTCAGTCAGCCACATCGGAGGAGCGTTGTGACATCATCATCCCAACCATTTCCAGGCAGTCGGAAGATTTATATTTCAGGCAGCCGCCCGGACCTGCAAGTGCCTATGCGCGAAATTCCCCTGACGCCCACACCAACGCATACCGGCGTAGAAGAAAATCCGCCCATTTGCGTCTATGACACCAGTGGTCGTTACACCGATCCGGCGACCCCGACCGATATCCACCAGGGGCTCCCACAGCTACGCCGCTCATGGATTGTCGAACGAGGCGATGTCGAGGAGTACCCTGGGCGTACAGTCCTGCCTATCGACAATGGACTGAAGCCCAATGATCCACGCGCCAATCTTGCCGTTTTTAATGGGCCGCCCCGCCGTCCACTACGAGCCCGTTCTGGCCGTGCGGTAACGCAGATGTATTACGCTCGGCAGGGGATCATCACTCCTGAGATGGAGTTCATTGCCATTCGCGAACAGGTTGATCCAGGCTTTGTCTGCTCGGAAGTGGCACGCGGTCGCGCGATTATCCCGGCCAACATCAATCATGCGGAGAGCGAGCCAATGATTATTGGTCGCAATTTCCTGGTCAAGATCAATGCCAATATTGGCAACTCGGCAGTGGCCTCCTCGATTGAGGAAGAGGTGGATAAAATGACCTGGGCTATTCGCTGGGGAGCTGATACCGTGATGGATCTCTCAACCGGGAAAAATATCCATACCACAAGAGAATGGATTATCCGTAACTCGCCTGTGCCCATCGGCACCGTCCCAATCTATCAGGCGCTCGAAAAGGTCGGCGGTAAAGCCGAAGAACTATCGTGGGAAATCTACCGCGACACGCTCATCGAGCAAGCCGAGCAGGGTGTGGACTACTTCACCATTCACGCAGGGGTGCGCCTGGCATATGTTCCCTTGACGGCAAAACGCGTCACTGGCATTGTCTCGCGTGGGGGGTCCATTATGGCCGCCTGGTGCCTGGCCCATCATCAAGAAAGTTTCCTCTACACCCATTTCGCTGAACTATGCGAGATTTTACGCGCCTATGATATCTCCATCTCGCTGGGCGATGGACTGCGCCCCGGCTCCATCGCCGATGCTAACGATGAGGCCCAATTTGCGGAACTGGAAACGCTGGGAGATCTGACCAAAATTGCCTGGGAACATGATGTGCAGGTCATGATTGAGGGACCGGGGCACGTTCCTATGCATAAGATCAAGGAGAACATGGATCGGCAACTGGAGGTCTGCCATGAAGCGCCTTTTTATACACTGGGGCCGCTCACGACAGATATCGCCCCTGGCTATGACCATATCACCTCGGCTATTGGAGCGGCGATGATTGGCTGGTTCGGAACGGCTATGCTGTGCTATGTGACTCCAAAGGAACATCTTGGTCTTCCCAACAAGCAGGATGTGAAAGATGGCGTGATCGCCTATAAAATTGCCGCGCATGCTGCTGATCTTGCCAAAGGTCATCCAGGGGCGCAGGAACGCGATGATGCACTCTCAAAGGCTCGTTTCGAATTCCGTTGGATGGATCAATTTAATCTCTCGCTCGATCCTGAAACTGCTCTTTCCTATCACGACGAAACGCTGCCCGCGACTCCCGCGAAAACTGCGCATTTCTGCTCGATGTGTGGCCCTCGCTTCTGTAGTATGCGCATCACGCAGGATATCCGTGAGTACGCCCGTCAAAAAGGGCTGAGGGAAGAACAGGTTATCACGGTAGGTCTGGCGGAGAAAGCTCGCCAGTTCCGTGAAGCGGGAAGCACGATGAACCAACCCACGAACGAAGGAGCGTCTATGTAACAAGATAACGGTGCAAAACTGCCCGCAAAACTCAAAAAGCAGGTACGTTGCGGTACCTGGAGTTCTCTTGTGCCTCGCCGTAGGTAGCCGTGTTTTGCTCAGAGAGAGGGCGTGTTGCCAGCGCACACACGCCCTCTCTTCTCTTTTTATCTCCTGGCTTGCTGCCGACGTTGATCGACAACTTCATAGAGCACGACGGCAGTGGCGATGGCGACATTGAGCGAGTCGCAGCTGCCGCGCATCGGAATATGCACTATGAAATCACAGCATGCCTGGTGTTCAGGCTGAAGCCCCTGGCGTTCACTGCCCATGAGCAGGATCACGGGAGAGGGGTAAGCAATGTCCCGGTAGTGTCGGGGGGCGGCATCAGATGTGCCAATGACGGCATAGTGATGTCGATCTTTCCATGATGCGAATGCGGGAAAGCTCGTTTTAACCAGGCGCTGCGAGAAGATGGCACCCATACTGGCCCGCAAGGCAGTTGGATCATAGGGATCGGTGGCATCATCAAGCAGCAAGATCCCTTGACAACCTGTGGCATCGCAGCTCCGCAAGATCGTTCCCAGATTGCCAGGATCTTGCACTGCCTCAAGTGCTACCCAGTAGCTCCCTGGAGCGAGCGCGATCTGGTCGAGCGGCTCCCATCGCTGCTCGATCACGGCGGCGATCCCTTGTGGACCATCCTTCTGGGAAAGGCTCTCGAAGGCTTCTGGACTGACGAAGAGGATAGGTACGCCTCTGGTGATGTGCAAGCGGACCAGTGCTTGTCCACGAGGACTTTTTAGTAACTGGGGAGCTACGATGAGCTGACGAACGCGGTCAGGAAAGCGCAACGCCTCAGTGACCAGACGCAGTCCCTCGATCAAAGCAAGTCCAGTTTGTTCGCGTGCTGAACGTTTGAGGAGTGCTCGAAACTGCTTGATCTTTGGATTATTTTTACTCATGATGATATCCGATGGGTCTGGTTGGCTTGTGCTATCGCGTGCATGTGGCATAATACGTCTCTCTTCTTACTCTAGATGAACATCTGGTAGAAAAACATAGCAAGAACGCACGCGATCTCATCTATCAGGGGACACGGACGTGTGTGGAGGTAAGCTAAGCCGGTCAGCAAGCAGAGAGAGAGCGTGCTGCCCGGTCACAGGAGAGGAATGCTGTTTTGAGATGAGGGAGAAAACGAGCCACACAAAGCTGTGCCTCGATGCAAAGATTATCGAGGTGAGCAAAAATGGGTGGCACCGTTGTTCAGCCGCATAAGCCAATCATGTGCCGGGCTTATGCGGCGCGGAGGCCTTTGATGAGCTTATGACCTCGATAGCTCATCCGTCCCTGGAATTTCTGGATGCTTAAGATATTTACCGATTTCATGGGGGGTATGATACCATGTTGCCGCTGCAGGCGTCAATATTGTGTTATTGACAAGTGGTTCTGGGAAAACAGCCCGGCCTCGCCCTCCTCTGTCCCCACATATACTGCTGTCATTGTCTCAAGTGGCTCAATTCTTGAAAACACGGAATTATCAGACCTCTAGCCCGTCTACGCCGGGTAGGGGAGGGTATGGGACGTGTGGTTCGGTTTGATACCACAATGAGGTTGAGGCAATATCGTCCTGGAGGGGCAAGTAGCGCTGACCAGAGCGCCAGCCTAGTGCCT